>NZ_PQMX01000084.1:0-22405 GCF_004368385.1 Burkholderia sp. B10
ACCCTCTTTGCCTGATGACCATAGCGAGTCGGTCCCACCCCTTCCCATCCCGAACAGGACCGTGAAACGACTCTACGCCGATGATAGTGCGGATTCCCGTGTGAAAGTAGGTAATCGTCAGGCTCCCCTAAGCCAGAAACCCCCGCCCGAAAGGCGGGGGTTTTTGCATTGGCGCGGCAGAAAGAGCACTCGGCCAGGTGCATCGGCTTTCGAATCGGCGGGATCGAACGAACCCAGTCGGTTTGCGATAGCTCGGTGATGTGCCCAGGACCGACTCGCTAGAAGCCACGCTGCTCACCAGGTTCACGACGAGTCGGCTCATATCCCCTGATCGTCACGCTGCCGCGGAACTGCTCATCGCCGGAACGCGCGATGCATCAAGCTGGCGATATCTGCGATGCATGTCCGGCGGCCACGCGCCAACGATCTCCTACTGGGCGCCACAGCCGCGTGTAGGCGAACCTGCCGCTGAACGCCGTGCCGTCGAAATCACCGGCAAGCACGACCGTTGTCGCGGTGACGATCATCTCGCCGATTGCCTGTACCCGCATCTCCACGAGATCCAGCGTGTCCACGCGCAACAGCTTCGCGCGATGCGCGGCCAGGTCGTCGTGTTTCGAAATGATCTGCCCCGTCGGAATGGTGAAAATCAGGTCATCATCAAGCAGCGTGTCCAATGCGTCGACGTCGTTGCTCAGCATCGCCGCGCGGAGCGCGATTTCATACGGTTCAATGATTTCACGAGCTGAATTCATGTCCGGGCCTCGCATCAGCTTGAAAAGTTGGGGTTTGCTGCATCGTCCATAAGGCGCTACGGAAGCTCGGCTACGCGGCCAACGTCATTCGGCCTTTGAAAGCGTGTCATCATGGTCGGCCACACGGCGGTCGATGTGAGGTGCCGCCCCAAAAGAGAGACGCGACCGCGACATTGAATATGTCAGCTGCTTGCCGCGCTCACAGCACAGCATCGATCCGCCGCGCAGCATCACGCCACAAGAACCACCGGCGCCAATCAACAGTACACCGCCATTCCAGAATCGTTCCCAAATCCGCCGCCGGTCCCGCGCAGCGAGCGTTGACGCGCCAAACCACAATACACGCCCGCGCCGCAACCGTATCGGCTCAACCCCCTCCACGCTCCAACTGCGCCGCATTGACATCGCGCCGGAAAGCCCCCGGACTCGTCCCCGTCCATTTGCGGAACGCGCGATGAAACGCACTCGGCTCGGTGAACCCGAGTTCGGCTGCGATCTCCGCGACACTGAGCTTATGTCCGCGCAGCAGCGCCTGTGCCAGCGCACTGCGCAACTCGTCCTTGATCGCCGCAAAACTCTGACCCTCGCTGCGCAAGCGCCGACGCAGCGTCGCCGGTGTCGTGCCGAGACGCACGGCCAGCGTGTCGAAGTCCGGCCACTCGGCGGCCGGTAACGCTTTCAGGTGCGCACGTGTCTTCGCGACCCAGCCGCTATCGTGCCGGTAACGGACCAGCAAGTTCCCCGGTGCGCCGCGCAAAAATGTCTTCAGCGATTGTGCGGAGCGGATCGTCGGCAACGACAGATACGCGGCATTGAACGCAAGCCTGCTGTCGGGGCGATCGAAATGCACGGGTACACCGAAGAATTGATGGTAATCGCTGCGCTGGTCCGGGCTCGGGCACGCAAAATCGATGCGTTGCAGCGGAATCCGCCGCCCGATCAGCCAGCACGCCACCCCGAGCAGTATCAGCCAGAACGTCCGGTAAGCGAACGCAGAATAGGGCGTGCCTGCTTGCGTGAGGACGATCTGCGCCTGACCGTCGGCGACGACGAGCTCGCCGCGCGGCTCGTCGAGTACCACGCGCAGAAACTGCAGCGCGCGCCGTAGCGCCTTCTCCAGCGTGCCGGCATCCAGCACGGCGTGACACAGCAACGTGAAGCTGCCGCGCCGCATCGGTCGAGCCGCAAGCCCGAAGAATTCGTCGTCGATTGCGCTGGCGATCGCGAGCCACAGCCGTCCGTACTGCTGCGGCGTGACGGGTTCGCGCACCGCAACGGGGAGTCCGGCTGCCCGCAGCACCGGCTCGGCCGCGATGCGTTGCCGGTGCAGGCATTCGAGCGCATCCTCGACGAAACCGGGCGAAATCATCTGCGGCGCCATACTCTTGATCTCCTCCGGACATGGCAAAAGCGATCACGATTCTAGATTCGCTTTGTCATTGATTGCAATGTGGCCGCTGTCTACCATCATCGACATAGCCGCGGTTCGCCGGCGGTCATAACGAAACAGGAGACAAGCATGCGCAATGGAGCAACCGCCCGGGCGGCGCCGGCCTACGCCGACGCCGTTGCCGGCTTCCGTATCGAGACGGCCGCCGCGCAGCTGCACGGCGACCTCGAGCAGGGCCTGAACGCCTGCGTCGAATGTTGCGACCGCCATGCCGCGGCCAACCCCGACGCCATTGCGCTCGACTGGATCGATGCCGGCGGCCGACACCGCAGCTATACGTTCGCGCAGATGCTCGCGCTGTCGGCGCGCGTCGCGAACCTGCTGGTCGAGCAGGGCGTGCAGCCCGGCGACGTGGTGGTTGGCATGTTGCCGCGTACGCCCGAACTGGTCGCGACGATCCTCGGCACGTGGCGCGCCGGCGCCGTCTATCAGCCGCTTTTCACCGCGTTCGGACCGAAGGCGATCGAGCATCGGCTGCGCATGAGCCATGCACGCGTCGTCGTGACCAACGTCGCGAATCGCGGCAAGCTCGACGAGGTCGCGGATTGCCCGCGAATCGCGACCGTGCGCGAACCGGGCGAGGCGCTCCCGGCCGGCGACATAGACTTCCGTGCCGCGCTCGACGCTCAGCCCGACGCGTTCGAGCCGGTGCTGCGCAAGGGCGCCGATCTGTTCATGATGATGTCGACGTCGGGCACGACGGGCCTGCCGAAGGGCGTGCCCGTCCCGCTGCGCGCGCTGCTTGCGTTCGGCGCGTATATGCGGCACGCGATCGACCTGCGTCCCAGCGATCGCTTCTGGAACATCGCCGATCCGGGCTGGGCCTACGGCCTCTACTACGCGATCACCGGCCCGCTGCTGCTCGGTCACGCGACGACGTTGTACGAAGGTGGCTTCACGGTCGACAGCACGTACGACGTGATCGAGCGGCTCGGCATCACGAGCCTCGCCGGTTCGCCGACCGCATACCGGATGCTGATGGCGGCCGGCCCCGAAGCTGCAACGCGCGTGAAGGGCAAGCTGCGCGTCGTGAGCAGCGCGGGCGAACCGCTGAACCCGGAGGTCGTGCGCTGGTTCGACGCCGTGCTCGACGCGCCCATCTACGACCACTACGGGCAGACTGAGCTCGGGATGGTCGTGAACAATCATCATGGGCTCGCGCACGTGGTTCATACCGGGTCGGCCGGGCTGGCGATGCCCGGCTATCGCGTCGCGGTGCTCGACGAAGCCGGCCGCGAGCTCGGCCCCGGCGAGCCCGGCAATCTCGCGATCGATATCGCGCGCTCGCCGCTGCTGTGGTTCGACGGCTACTGGCAGCAGGCGACGCCGGCGATCGCGGGCGGCTACTACCGGACCGGCGACAACGTCGAGCTCGAGCCGGACGGCACCGTGAGCTTCATCGGACGCGCGGACGACGTGATCACATCGTCCGGCTACCGGATCGGCCCGTTCGACGTCGAAAGCGCGCTGATCGAGCACCCGGCCGTGAGCGAAGCGGCGGTGATCGGCGTGCCGGACCCGGAGCGCACCGAGATCGTGAAGGCCTTCGTCGTGCTGTCGAAAGGCTTCGAAGGCACGCCGGCGCTGGCCGACGAGTTGAGCCAGCACGTGAAGCGACGTTTGTCCGCCCACGCATATCCCCGCGCGATCGACTTCGTCGACGCGCTGCCGAAAACCCCGAGCGGCAAGATCCAGCGCTTCGTACTGCGCAAGATGGAAGCTGAAAAGGCGGCTTGACCGCTGCATATCTCACCCTGAATCGGACGACGAATGAACATCAAGGACCGTGTTTTCATGATTACGGGCGCGGGCTCCGGCCTCGGCGCCGCAGTCGCGCGCATGGTGGTCGAGCAAGGCGGCAAGGCAGTGCTGCTCGACGTCAATGACGAGGCCGGCGCGAGCCTCGCACGCGAGCTCGGCGCGGCCGCGCGCTTCGTGAAGACCGACGTGACGAGCGAAGCCGACGGGCAGGCGGCGGTCGCCGCCGCGCAACACGCGTTCGGCCGCATCGATGCGCTCGTGAACTGCGCGGGCGTTGCACCGGGCGAGAAAGTGGTCGGCCGCGAAGGTCCGCATTCGCTGGAGCGCTTCGCGCGCGCCGTGTCGATCAACCTGGTCGGCACGTTCAACATGATCCGCCTCGCGGCCGATGCAATGTCGAAGCAGGACGCCGACGAACATGGCGAGCGCGGCGTGATCGTCAACACCGCGTCGGTGGCGGCGTTCGACGGGCAGATCGGGCAGGCCGCGTATGCGGCGTCGAAGAGCGGCGTGGTCGGCATGACGCTGCCGATCGCGCGCGAGCTGGCGCGCTTCGGCATCCGCGTGGTGACGATCGCGCCGGGCATCTTCGCGACGCCGATGATGGCCGGCATGCCGCAGGACGTGCAGGACGCGCTCGGCAAGAGCGTGCCGTTCCCGCCGCGCCTCGGCCGGCCGGACGAATTCGCGGCGCTGGTGCGCCACATCGCCGAGAACATGATGCTCAACGGCGAAGTCATCCGTCTCGATGGCGCGCTGCGCATGGCAGCGCGCTGACACTGAACTGGAGGAGCTCGATCATGACGACACAGGACCCGATCGTAATCGTCGGCACGGCACGCACGCCGATGGGCGGTTTTCAGGGCGCGCTGGCCGCGGCCAGCGCAAGCGAACTCGGCGCGGTGGCGATTCGCGCGGCCCTCGAACGCGCGAACGTGCCGGCCGAGCGTATCGACGAAATCGTGTTCGGCTGCGTGCTGCCGGCCGGACAGGGCCAGGCGCCGGCGCGGCAGGCCGCGTTGAAGGCCGGCTTGCCGCTGGGAGCCGGCGCGACGACCGTCAACAAGATGTGCGGCTCCGGGATGAAGGCCGCGATGTTCGCGCATGACCTGCTGTTCGCCGGCTCAGCCGACGTGGCCGTCGCGGGCGGGATGGAGAGCATGACGAATGCGCCTTATCTGCTGCCGAAGGCGCGCGCGGGGATGCGCATGGGCCACGGTCAGGTGCTCGACCACATGTTCCTCGACGGCCTCGAGGACGCATACGACAAGGGTCGCCTGATGGGCACGTTCGCGGAAGACTGCGCGCAGGCCTATGCGTTTTCGCGCGAGGCGCAGGACGACTTCGCGATCGCGTCGCTCACGCGCGCGCAACGCGCGATCGCGGAAGGACGCTTCACGTCGGAGATCGCGCCGGCGACCGTGAAGGCCGGCAAGACGGAAGCCGTCGTGTCGATCGACGAGCAGCCGGGCAATGCGAAGCTCGACAAGATCCCGACGCTGAAGCCGGCGTTTCGCGAGGGCGGCACCGTGACGGCAGCCAATTCGTCGTCGATTTCGGACGGCGCGGCCGCGCTCGTGATGATGCGCCGCTCGCAAGCGGAGCGGCTCGGTGTCACGCCGAAGGCCGTGATCGTCGGGCACTCGACGTACGCGAACAAGCCCGGCCTGTTCGCGACCGCGCCGATCGGCGCGATCCGCAAGCTGTCGGAGAAGACCGGCTGGAACCTGCGCGACGTCGATCTGTTCGAGATCAACGAGGCGTTCGCGGTGGTCGCGATGGCCGCGATGCGCGATCTCGACCTGCCGCACGACAAGGTCAACGTGCACGGCGGCGCATGTGCGCTCGGCCATCCGATCGGCGCCTCGGGCGCGCGCGTGGTGGTGACGCTGCTCGCTGCGCTCGAAACGTATGGGCTGAAGCGGGGCGTCGCGTCGCTGTGCATCGGCGGCGGCGAGGCGACCGCGCTCGCGATCGAACGCATCGCATAATCGAGGCGCATGCCGCGACGCAAAGCGGGCGACGGGTTTCGCACCCGTCGCCCGCTTTGCTTTGCGCGGGACCCGGTACGCGCGAGCGCGCTAAGCGTTCGGCGACACCGCGCCGCACGCGCGAATCACGAGCTGCACGACCTGCTCCGTCCGTTCTGCGAATGCCTTCTGCGTGAAGGCACGCTTGCCGCTGAGCGCGCGAATCTGCGCATCGAAATCCGCGTAGTGCTGCGTCGTCGCCCAGATCAGGTACAGCAGCGCCGATGCATCGATTGGCGCGAGCAGCCCGCGTGCGATCCAGCCTTCGATCACCTTCACACGCGTCTCGAACCACGGCTTCACGCGCTCCGACAGGATGTCCTGCATGTGCGCGGCGCCGTGAATGATCTCGTTGGCCCACACCTTCGAGCCGAGCGGCCGGCGTCGCGACAGGTCCATCTTCGCGCGCACGTAGCCGCCGATCGCTTCCACCGGATCGTCGCCGGCCTCGAACGAGCCGGCCGCGCGGTGCCAGTCTTCGAACAGGTCGTCGAGCACGCGGCGGTACAGCGCCAGCTTCGTCGGGAAGTAGTAATGCAGGTTCGCCTTCGGCAGGCCCGCGCGCTCGGCGATCATCGCGGTGCTCGCGCCGTCGAGCCCGCGCTCCGCGAATACGGCTTCCGCGCACGCCAGCAGATGCGCTTCGTTGGACGCGCGGATGTGCGCCTTGCGTCGCCGCAAAGGCGTGCCCGCTTCGTCCCCATCGGCCGCGTCGGCGGCCGTTTCGTCATGTCTCATCGTCACCCTCGCGTGGCATGCGTGCCGCGTCGGGCTTCATTCTAGCCGCAGGTCCGGTTCCGTCGCACGTGCGTGCGTCGCGCGCGCCGGACGCGTGCTGCGTTGCGGTGGCACGCTTCTCGCTCGGCGCGCTCGCACAAGAAAGACATTGCGTCGGCCTTTTTGATCGTCTAAAACCTGTCCAATCGGACAGGATTTGACGGCGACGGAACGCGGCGCCGAACGGGCTGCAACGCGCCGCACGAATCGCCGCACGAATCGCGCGAACGATGTGTGCCTGCACCTCGCAGGTGCGCGTTGGCGCCGACGGCAGCAACGTGCGCACCGGCCTCGTCCGGGCTGACGACATGACCGACCCCACAGGAGCGATGCGAATGGACGCGGTATCGGAAACAGCGAAGCGGGCAGCATTGGATACGTCGATCAAGGTCGACGGCAGGCGGTTGTGGGACAGCCTGATGGAGGTCGCGAAGATCGGCGCGACGCCGAAGGGCGGCGTGTGCCGTCTCGCGCTGACCGATCTCGACAAGGCCGCGCGCGACCTGATCGTCGGTTGGGCGAAGGCGGCCGGCTGCACGGTGACGGTCGATACGATGGGCAACGTGTTCATGCGGCGCGCGGGCCGTGTGGCCGATGCGGCGCCGGTCGTGACCGGCTCGCACGCGGATTCGCAACCGACCGGCGGCCGTTTCGACGGCATCTACGGCGTGCTCGGCGGCCTCGAGGTGATTCGGAGTCTGAACGACCACGGGATCGAGACCGAGCACCCGGTCGAGGTCGTGATCTGGACCAACGAGGAAGGCTCGCGCTTCGCGCCTGCCATGGTCGCGTCGGGCGTGTTCGCGGGCGTGTTTCCGCTCGAGTACGGGCTGTCGCGCAAGGACGTCGACGGCAAGACGATCGGCGAGGAACTCGCGCGGATCGGCTATGCGGGCGACGCGCCGTGCGGCGGCCGCAAGCTGCACGCGGCGTTCGAGCTGCACATCGAGCAGGGGCCGATACTCGAGGCCGAGTGCAAGACGATCGGCGTCGTGACCGATGCGCAGGGGCAGCGCTGGTACGAAATCACGTTCACCGGCCAGGAGGCCCACGCGGGGCCGACGCCGATGCCGCGGCGCCGCGACGCGCTGCTCGGTGCATCGCGCGTGGTCGATCTCGTGAACCGCATCGGCCTCGATCATGCGCCGTACGGCTGCGCGACGGTCGGGATGATGCAGGTGCATCCGAACTCGCGCAACGTGATTCCGGGCCGCGTGTTCTTCACCGTCGATTTCCGCCATCCGGACGACGCAGTGCTCGCGAAGATGGACGCGGCACTGCGCGACGGTGTGGCGCGCATCGCCGCCGACATCGGGCTCGACACCGCGCTCGAGCAGATCTTCTACTACGCGCCCATTGCGTTCGACGCCGCGTGCGTGGCCGCGGTGCGCGCGGCGGCCGACCGCTTCGGCTACTCGCATCGCGACATCGTGTCGGGTGCCGGTCACGACGCGTGCTATCTCGCGCAGGTCGCGCCGACGTCGATGGTGTTCGTGCCGTGCATCGACGGCATCAGTCACAACGAGATCGAGGACGCGACGCCTGCGTGGATCGAGGCCGGCGCGAACGTGCTGCTGCACGCGATGCTGTCGCGTGCGTGCGAGCCCGTTTCATGACCGCCCGAGCGTAGCGCGGCCGGCCGCCGACCGCCCGGCGCCGGCCATCCAGAACATGACCGCCCCGACTGCGCCACGCGCAGCCGGCAGGGACGGCTTCGTCTCCACCCCGTCGAAGGAACGCGCATGACCACCAAGCCAATTGGCGATATCGCCGCGCATCGCCTGTCGTCCACGCAACTCTCGTGCGAATTCGCCGATATCGCGCCGCTGCTCGATCCGACCGCGGCGGCCGCCGCCGCGAGCCGCTGCCACTACTGCTACGACGCGCCGTGCGTGCAGGCCTGCCCGACGCAGATCGACATCCCGAGCTTCATCCGCAAGATCGGCAACGGCAATCTGAAAGGCGCGGCGATGGACATCCTCGGCGCGAACCCGCTCGGCGGGATGTGCGCGCGCGTATGCCCGACCGAGATCCTGTGCGAAGGCGCGTGCGTGCGCAACCAGCAGGATGCGCAGCCGGTCGCGATCGGCGCGCTGCAGCGGCACGCGACCGACTGGGCGATGGCGACCGGCGCGGTGCACTTCACGCGCGCGCCGGACACGGGGCGGCACGTCGCGGTGGTCGGCGCGGGGCCGGCCGGGCTCGCGTGTGCGCACCGGCTCGCGCTGGCCGGCCATCGCGTCACGCTGTTCGACGCGCGAGCGAAGGCGGGCGGCCTGAACGAATATGGGATCGCGGCCTACAAGACGGTCGACGATTTCGCGCAGCGTGAAGTCGAGTGGCTGCTGTCGGTCGGCGGCATCGCGTTGCAGACGGGCGTCGCGCTCGGCCGCGACGTGACGCTCGACGCGCTGCGTGAGCGGCACGATGCGGTGTTCGTCGCGATGGGCCTGACCGGCGTGCGCACGCTCGCGATCGACGGCGAGCAACTGTCGGGCGTGATGAACGCAGTCGACTTCATCGAACAGGTGCGGCAGGCCGATGCGCTGGAGAACGTGCCGGTCGGGCGGCGCGTGGTCGTGATCGGCGGCGGCAATACGGCAATCGACGCCGCGGTGCAGAGCCGCAAGCTCGGCGCGCAGCGCGTGACGATGGTGTACCGGCGCGGCGTGGACGCGATGAGCGCGACCTGGGCCGAACGCGAGTTCGCGCAGACGAGCGGCGTCACGCTCGTCACGCACGCGAAGCCGGTGCGCATCGCCGGCGAGGACGGCCACGTGACGCGCGTCGAATTCGAGTCGGCATCGGGCGAACGCTTCGCTATCGAAGCCGACATGGTGTTGAAGGCGATCGGCCAGACGCTGGTGCCGGCCGGGATCGACGCCGCGCTGCTGACCGCGGACGGCACGCGCATCGCCGTGGATGCGCACGGCCGCACCGTGTTGCCCGACGTCTGGGCCGGCGGCGATTGCGCGGCAACCGACGGCATCGACCTCACGGTGCAGGCCGTGCAGGACGGCAAGCGCGCGGCCGCCGCGATCGACGCGGCGCTCGCGCAGCGCGACGCCAAGGCGGCGTGAGCGCGGCCTGCGCGAGCGCATCGGGCGCATCGCAGGCACCGCAGGCATCGCTGGCGTCGCACCCCACCACGCGGATCACGATCAACGTCCCTCATTCACGGAGCCGACCATGGCCGACCTTCGCTGCACGATCGCAGGCATCACTTCGCCGAATCCTTTCTGGCTGGCGTCCGCTCCGCCGACCGACAAGGCGTACAACGTCAACCGCGCATTCGAGGCCGGCTGGGGCGGCGTCGTGTGGAAGACGCTCGGGCTCGACCCGCACGTCGTCAACGTCAGCTCGCGCTACGGCGCGGTGCAGTGGAACGGCCAGCGCATCGCGGGGCTGAACAACATCGAGCTGATCACCGATCGCCCGCTCGACGTGAACCTCGCGGAGATCGCGCAGGTGAAGCGCGACTGGCCGGACCGCGCGCTGATCGTCTCGCTGATGGTGCCGTGCAACGAGCGCGACTGGAAATGGATTCTGCCGCTCGTCGAGGATACGGGCGCCGACGCGGTCGAGCTGAACTTCGGCTGTCCGCACGGGATGAGCGAACGCGGAATGGGCGCGGCCGTCGGCCAGGTGCCCGAATACGTCGAGATGGTCACGCGCTGGGTCAAGGAGGGCACGAAGCTGCCGTGCCTCGTGAAGCTCACGCCGAACATCAGCGACATCCGGATGGGCTCGCGCGCGGCATACAAGGGCGGCGCGGACGGCGTGTCGCTGATCAACACGATCAACTCGATCGTCGCGGTGGACCTCGACCAGATGGCGCCGATGCCGACCGTCGACGGCAAGGGTACGCACGGCGGCTATTGCGGCCCGGCCGTGAAGCCGATCGCGCTGAACATGGTGGCCGAGATCGCCCGCGATCCGCAGACGCCGAACCTGCCGATCTCCGGCATCGGCGGGATCTCGTCGTGGCGCGACGCGGCGGAGTTCATCGTGCTGGGCGCCGGCAGTGTGCAGGTGTGCACCGCGGCGATGCATTACGGATTCCGGATCGTGTCGGACCTCGTCGACGGTCTGTCGAACTGGATGGACGACAAGGGCTACGCGACGCTCGACGACGTGCGCGGCCGCGCGGTGCCGAACGTGACCGACTGGAAATACCTGAACCTCAAGTACGACATCAAGGCGCGCATCGACCAGGACCGCTGCATCCAGTGCGGGCTATGCCATATCGCGTGCGAGGACACGTCGCACCAGGCGATTACCGCGACGAAGGACGGCGTGCGGCATTTCGAAGTGGTGGATGCGCAGTGCGTCGGGTGCAATCTTTGCATGCATGTGTGCCCGGTCGAGCAGTGCATCACGATGGAGCGGGTCGATGCGGGCGACTATGCGAACTGGACCACGCATCCGAACAACCCGGCGCGGGCCGACGCGGGCGCGAGCCCGGCGCAGCCCGCGGAACCCGCGAAGGCAGCATGACCGGCGGCCGGCGGCGCGCGATGCGCGGCGCTGCGGCCTTTCCCCTGTTCGGCCGGCATCGCGCGATGCCGGCGCCGACGTTTACGTGGAGCGTTCGATGAAACCAGCAGCGATTCCCGCCGATCCGGACGCCGCCGCGGCGCCGGCCGGCAGCCTGTACAACGACGACCTCGCGCCGACCTCCGCCGCGCAGCGCACGTGGCGCTGGTATCACTTCGCGGCGCTGTGGGTCGGCATGGTGATGAACATCGCGTCGTACATGCTCGCGGCCGGGCTGATCCAGGAGGGCATGTCGCCGTGGCAGGCGGTGCTCACCGTGCTGCTCGGCAACCTGATCGTGCTGGTGCCGATGCTGCTGATCGGCCATGCGGGCGCGAAGCACGGGATTCCGTATGCGGTGCTCGTGCGCGCGTCGTTCGGCACGCAGGGCGCGAAGCTGCCCGCGCTGTTGCGCGCGATCGTCGCATGCGGCTGGTACGGCATCCAGACCTGGCTCGGCGGCAGCGCGATCTATACGCTGCTGAACATCCTGACCGGCAACGCGTTGCACGGCGCGGCGCTGCCGGTGGTCGGCATCTCGTTCGGCCAGCTCGCATGCTTTCTCGCGTTCTGGGCGCTGCAGCTGTACTTCATCCTGCACGGCACCGATTCGATCCGCTGGCTCGAGAGCTGGTCGGCACCGATCAAGGTCGTGATGTGCGTCGCGCTCGTGTGGTGGGCGACGTCGCAGGCGGGCGGCGTCGGCTCGATGCTGTCGGCGCCGTCGCAGTTCGTCGCGGGCGGCAAGAAGGCCGGGCTGTTCTGGGCGACGTTCTGGCCGGGGCTGACCGCGATGGTCGGCTTCTGGGCGACGCTCGCGTTGAACATCCCGGACTTCACGCGCTTCGCGCATTCGCAGCGCGACCAGATGATCGGGCAGTCGCTCGGGCTGCCGCTGCCGATGGCGTTGCTGTCGGTGGTGTCGGTGGTCGTCACGTCGGCCACCGTCGTGATCTACGGCAACGCGATCTGGGACCCGATCGACCTGACGAGCCGCATGACGGGCATCGGCGTCGGCATCGCGCTCGTGATCCTGACGCTCGACACGATGTGCTGCAATCTCGCGGCGAACCTGGTCGGCCCCGCGTACGATTTCTCAAGCCTGTGGCCGAAGGCGATTTCCTATCGCACCGGCGGGCTGATCACCGCGACGATCGCGATCGTGATGATGCCGTGGAAGATCCTCGCGACGACGGACGGCTACATCTTCACCTGGCTCGTCGGTTATTCGGCGCTGCTCGGGCCGGTCGCGGGCATCCTGATGGTCGACTATTTCATGATTCGCGGCACGCGGCTCGACACGCGCGCGTTGTTCGACGAGCGCGGCGACTTCAGCTATACGCGCGGCTGGAACCGGGCCGCGCTGGCGGCGCTCGCGATCGGCGTGCTGCCGAACCTGCCCGGCTTTCTGCACACGGCGTTCCCGGCATCGTTCGCGAACGTGCCGGCGTTCTTCAACACGCTTTACACGTATGCGTGGTTCGTCGGGCTCGTGCTGGCGTCCGCCGTGTACGGCACGTTGATGAAGCGGCGTGCGGCGCAGCGCGCGCAGGTCGCGAGCGCGTGACGCGCGCACGCGGACCGAACCCGACAGTCGAGACAGTCAACGAGGAGGCATCGAAATGGCAATCCTGATTCGCGGCGGCACGGTGGTGGATGCGGAGCGCACCTATCGCGCGGACGTGCTGTGCGCCGACCCGCAGGACGGCGGCACGATCCTGCAGATCGCGGAGAAAATCGACGCGCCGGCGGGTGCGGCGGTCGTCGACGCACACGACCAGTACGTGATGCCGGGCGGCATCGATCCGCATACGCACATGGAGCTGCCGTTCATGGGCACGACGGCCAGCGACGATTTCTACTCGGGCACGGCCGCCGGGCTGGCGGGCGGCACGACGAGCATCATCGACTTCGTGATCCCGAGCCCGAGACAGCCCTTGATGGACGCGTTTCACCAATGGCGCGGCTGGGCCGAGAAGGCGGCGGCCGATTACGGCTTCCACGTGGCCGTCACGTGGTGGGACGAATCCGTGCATCGCGACATGGGCACGCTCGTGAACGAGCACGGCGTGTCGAGCTTCAAGCACTTCATGGCGTACAAGAACGCGATCATGGCCGACGACGAGATCCTCGTGAACAGCTTCTCGCGTTCGCTCGAGCTGGGCGCGTTGCCGACCGTGCACGCGGAGAACGGCGAGCTCGTGTTCCGGCTGCAGCAGGCGCTGCTCGCGCGCGGGATGACGGGGCCGGAGGCGCATCCGTTGTCGCGGCCGCCGGAAGTGGAGGGCGAGGCCGCGAACCGCGCGATCCGCATCGCGCAGGTGCTGGGCGTGCCGGTGTACATCGTCCATGTGTCGGCGAAGGATGCGGTCGACGCGATCGCGCGGGCGCGCAGCGAAGGGCTGCGCGTGTTCGGCGAAGTGCTGCCGGGCCATCTGGTGATCGACGAGGCCGTCTATCGCGACCCGGACTGGACGCGCGCGGCCGCCCACGTGATGAGCCCGCCGTTCCGCTCGGCCGAGCATCGCGAGGCGCTGTGGCGCGGGCTGCAGGCCGGGCAGCTGCATACGACGGCGACCGACCATTGCGTGTTCTGCGCGTCGCAGAAGGCGATGGGCCGCGACGACTTCACGAAGATCCCGAACGGCTGCGGCGGCGTCGAGGACCGCATGTCGGTGCTGTGGCATCACGGTGTGAACCGCGGGCGCATCACGCCGAATGAATTCGTGCGGATCACGTCGACCAACGCCGCGCAGATCTTCAACCTGCACCCGCGCAAGGGCGCGGTGCAGGTGGGCGCCGACGCCGATCTGGTCGTATGGGATCCGGCCGCCACGAAGACGATCTCGGTGAAGACCCATCACCAGCAGGTCGACTTCAACGTGTTCGAGGGCATGACCGTGCAAGGCGTGGCGACGCACACGCTCACGCGCGGCGCGCTCGCCTGGGCCGACGGCGACCTGCGCGCGCAGCGCGGTGCGGGGCGTTATCTGAAGCGGCCGCCCGCGGCCTCGTATTACGAGGCCACGCGCATCGCCAACCGGCTGCGCGAACCGCATCCGGTCGAGCGCAGCCGGTAATCGAGCGGGACGGGCGCGGGCGAACCCGGGCGGCGACGCTCAGCGAGCGTCGCTCGTGCTCGCGTCGCGGATCGGGATCACCGTGCGCGCGCCGCACTGGCGCAGCAGGTCGCGCAGTTCGTTGATGACCGGAAACACCTCGTGGTTCCAGTCGGCGCCCTGGCGGTCGTGCGCTTCCTGTTCGCGCTCGACGATCCAGCGATCCTCGCGGAAGATCCGTTCGGTGAACCACACGAGCAGCGGCCAGGCGAGATCGAGCGCGAACGGAATGCCCGGCTTGTGGATCGACAGCAACCCGAACGTGCGATTGGTGCGTTGCTCGGCATCGAGCGGCACGTAGACGATCCACAGGTCCATCACGAGCGTGCCTTCGCTCGAACGGATCTGCAACGTCTGATACGGGTAGCCGGTGCGCACCGTCATCACGCTCTTGTCGGCCTGATCGCCGGGCTTCTTGCTCGAGCCGAACACGAGCGCCTCGCCGACCGGCTGCTTGCCTTCCATCCGCGCGAACGTGTAGTCGACCTCGACCCAGTCGTCGCCGCGACGGCGGCCGACCGAGCGTGCGCGCATCTGGCCCATCTGCTTGCGATGCAGGAACTGATGGTTCATGTCCATCAGGTTCTCGTGCATGAACGAGTAGTGGCACTTGACCTCGCGGCCGAAGCGGCGCGTCTTGTATGCGGGATTGTCGGCCGATTCGAGCGCGGGCACCGGGCGTTCGTCCGCCAGCGTCGCATCGCCGGGGAACACGAAGATCACGCCGTGCGTCTCGCGGCACGGATACGCGCGCACGCCGTTGGGCAGGCGTTCGCGGCCGAGATACGGCACGTCGACGCAGCGGCCGCTGTCGCACGCGTAGGTCCAGCCGTGATAACAGCAGCGCAGCGTTTCGCCGTCGACGACGCCCGCATGCAGCGGCACCTGGCGGTGCGCGCAACGATCTTCGAGTGCATACACGGCGCCGGACTCGGTGCGTACGAGCACGATCGGATCGCCGGCGAAGCGCACGCCGAGCGTCTTGCCGCGTTTGAGCTCGCGCGACCACGCGAGCGGATACCAGTGATCGGGATGGATCGGCACACGGCGCAGGTCGCGCACGACCGCTTCGGTGGCCGGTTGTTCGAGGGTGCTGCTGTCAGACAAAGGCACTGCGCGCATGCGTGACGCCTCCTGGCTGGCTGTTGCATTTCGGGCGCCGCAGGTTGCGGCGGCGATCTGTAACGGAGAAGTCTACGCGAAGTTGGCGCGCGAAGCTGAACCGATGCGGGTTTGTCCGGCCGGCGCGCCAGGCGTTTCGTTGATGCAGCGCAATCCGGGCCGAGCGGTGCGCGCGGCGTGGCGGGCGGCGTGTCAGCGTCGCGCGTCGTGCCACAGCACCGCATCGGCGCGATACAGCGCGGGGAAGCGCTGCTTCAGCGCGGCGACCTTCGGCAGATCGTTGAACGCGATGTACGGTGCGTCGGGATGCAGCTCGAGGTAGTTCTGGTGATAGTCCTCGGCCGGATAGAAGCCCTGGTACGGCTCGACGCGCGTGACGACGGGCGCCGCGAACGTGTGTGCGGCGCCGAGCTGCGCGATGTACGCGGTCGCGACCGCGCGCTGCTGCGCGTTGGTCGGGAAGATCGCGGACCGGTACTGCGGCCCTTCGTCGGGGCCCTGGCGATTCAGTTCGGTCGGATCGTGCGCCACCGAGAAGAACAGTTGCAGCAGGCGGCCGTAGCTGACCTGCGCCGGATCGTAGACGATGCGCACCGACTCGGCATGGCCCGTGAGGCCCGAGCCGACCAGCGCGTAGTGCGCGGTTTCGGACGCGCCGCCTGCGTAGCCGGCCGTGACCTGCTTCACGCCCTTCACGTGCTCGAACACGCCCTGCACACCCCAGAAGCAGCCGCCGGCAAGGACGGCCGTTTCGTCGTGCGATGCACCGGGCGTTTCGTCGAGCGTCGGCGCCGGTGCGTTGTGGATCGGCTCAGCAGAGCGCACGACGCGCTGATAGCCGAAGACGGCGGCGGCCGCCAGCGCGAGCGCAGCGAGGCGGCGCAGCAGCGCCGCGCGCCGCGGTGCCACGGAAATACGCGTGGATGTCGGGATCATCGATTGCTCCTTCGAGATGCTGTGTGGAATGACGAGAACGGCGCGCGCGTTGCGTTCGCAACGGCGGCGGCGCGAATGCGACGCTCAACCGAACGTGAATGCATACGCATCGACGCCGGGATCGAGAAACTCGATCGAGAACGTGCGATCGGCGATCACACCCGGCTGCCGGACGAGCTGATACAGCCGCTGGCCGCTGACGGTGCCGTAGCCCTGCGCGTCGACGTCCGCGCCATGGGCCGCGCCGGGCGCCGCGCCGTCGAGCGTCACGCGAAAGCGCACCGGTTTGCCGTGCGCGCCGGGACCGAGCACGAGGTGCAGGTCGCGCGCGTGGAAGCGATAGACGATCCGGCCGCCCGGCGCCGCGAGCGTCGCGCGCTCGCCGCTGACCTGCCACGTGCCGGCCACGCCCCAGTCGTTCAGGTCGAGGCGGGACGGTGCATCGTAGCGGTGGGCCGCGTCGCGCACGACACCGCCCGGCGACGCGAACCCCTGCGCGCGTGCATAGCCAACGTAGGTTTCGGGCGAGTGGACCTCCGGACCGTCGGCCGGCGCGAGCGCGCCTTGTGCCAGTGCACCGGTGAGTCCGAGCGGCACGTTCAGCGCTTCCGGGTGGCCGGCATCGGCGAGCAGCGCCTGGATCGTGCGTTCAGACTGCGCGTATTCGCCTTCGCCGAAATGGTGATGGCGGATGCGCCCTTGCGCATCGACGAAGTAGTGGGCCGGCCAGTATTCGTTGTCGAACGCACGCCAGATCGCATAACCGTTGTCGATCGCGACCGGATAGTCGATGCCGAGGTCGTGCACGGCCTTCTTCACGTTGCCGACATTGCGCTCGAATGCGAATTCCGGTGCATGCACGCCGATCACGACGAGCCCGTAGCGCGCATATTTGTGCGCCCACGCGCTGGTGTACGGCAGCGTGCGCAGACAGTTGATGCACGAGTAGGTCCAGAAGTCGACGAGCACGACCTTGCCGCGCAGGCCGGCCGCCGTCAGCGGCGGCGAGTTCAGCCACTGCACGGCGCCGTCGAGCGACGGCAGCGTGCCTTCGACGGGCAGCGCGGCAGCCGCGTGCGTCGCGGGCGCGGGATCGGCCGCGCGCATCATTGCGCCGCCCGCGTCCGGCGTGGGCGCCGACGTTGCGGCCATCATCGCGCCGCTGCGGCCGGCGAGGCCGTCGCGGCCGTCGTCCGCGCCCGGCTGGGCCGGCGGTGCGCCGTTCGAGTGGCCGCCGAGGCGCGCGACCAGCTTCGTTTCGAGGCTGCCGGTCGTGACGGTCGACAGTTGCGCGAGCGCGCCCGTATCGGCGCCGAGCGCGATCGCGCCGACGCCGGCCAGCAGCGCGACGCCGATCCCGCGCCGGATCCATTCGCCGGCGCCGAGCGAGCGCTTCATCGCGGCGAACACCTTGCCGCCGATCACGAGCGCGACGGCGAGCGATGTCGCCGCGCCGGCCGCATACGCGACCAGCAGCAGCGTCGTGCCGACGTTCGCGCCGCGCAGCGCGGCGCCGGTCAGCACGAGGCCGAGGATCGGGCCTGCGCACGGCGCCCACAGCAGGCCGGTCGCGACGCCGAGCAGCAACGACGACGCGGGGCCGGCCGCGCGGCCGTCGCGCTGCGCGAGGCCGGTGAGTCGGTTGCCGGCCGCGACGAGCGGGCGCGTCAGGTGTTCGGCGAAGCGCGGCAGCAGCAGCGTCAGGCCGAACAGCGCGAGCAGCACGATCGCGAGCCAGCGGCCGGCCTGGTTGGCCTGTGCGACCCAGCCGCCGCCGACCGCGGCCAGCGTCGCGACGACGGCGAACGTGAGCGCCATGCCGATCAGCAGCGGCAGGCCGGTACGCACGAACGGCTGGTCGGCGCGCGCGAACACGAACGGCAGCACGGGCAGGATGCACGGGCTCAGGATCGTGAGCACGCCGCCGAGATAGGCGAGGACGATGAGCAACATGGAGCAGTCTCCGGTCGTTCGGGGAAGCGGCGGCCGCTCAGGCGGCGGCCGGGTGGAAGGCGAGCGCGAGCCCGTTCATGCAGTAGCGCAGGCCGGTGGGCGGCGGGCCGTCGTCGAACACGTGGCCGAGATGGCCGCCGCAGCGGCGACAGTGCACTTCGGTGCGCGCCATCCCGTACGACGCGTCGGCTTCGGTCGCGACCGCGTGGTCGAGCGGCTTCCAGAAGCTCGGCCAGCCGGTATGGCTATCGAACTTCGTGCTCGACGGAAACAGCGCGAGGTCGCAACCGGCGCATGCGAACGTGCCGCGGCGGTGCTCGCCGTTCAGCGGGCTGCTGTACGGCGGCTCGGTGCCGGCATCGCGCAGCACCGTGTATTGGGCCGGCGTGAGGCGGCGGCGCCATTCGGCTTCGCTGCGGGTAACGTCGAACGACGCGGTGGCGCCGCGTGCGCCGGGCGGCGCGGCGAATGCGCGGCCGACCAGCATGCGGCGGCCTGCCGACGACAGCGCCGCGAGCGCGGCGACGCCGGTGGCACCGGCGAACAGCAGATGTCTGCGAGTGGGCATGACGGGCTCCTGGAAGGAGATGCGGGAAACATGCGCACAGAGTAGGCAGCGGGTGGTGTCGAAGTCCTCACGGAAAGTTAAATGAATTGTGATCATTTGCCGGGTGTTCCGGTCAGGTCCGGTGAAATCCATCAAAGCCCCGTCTGACAAGGGTTTGCAGGGTATTCGTGGTCCGTCCACTTCCGCGGAAATCCCGCGCGAGCCGCAACTTTTTAGTGTTCGTGGTGTCGGGTAGGCTCTGCATTGGGATGCACGAGCCGACCGATGACGAAATCAATGGAGGGCGATCATGGGTGCACTGACGGTCAGGCAAATCGAAGCCGCAAGGGCGACCGGAAAGCGGTATTTCCTGTCGGATGGGCGGGGACTGTTCCTGCGTGTCGGCCCGGTCGGCGGAAAGACCTGGTTTGTTCGCGTCAGCATCAATGGTAAGTAGCTCGACAAGCCGCTCGGCAAGGCGTGGGCACGCTCGACGACAGATGCGCAGTTGTCCCTCGAGGATGCACGCGCAGCGGCGGCGACGATTCGTTCGCAAGCGCGCGACGGCATGGACTATCTCGAAGCGAAGAAGCGTGAACGCCAGGCGAAGGTTGCAAAAGCGGCGATGGCGGACCTCACGTTCGGCGACTTATTCGATGCGTGGTTCGCGACGATCAACAAGAAGCGCGGCAGGAAAGGCCGGAAGGATGGCGGTAAGTCGCTTCGAAGTGCGATGGAAAAACATATGCTGCCGTCTCTCCGTACACACAGGGTCTCAGGCGTGTTTGCGTCGAACGTGCTGCCGCTGCTTACCGCGATTTCCGACGTGGGACATAACCGGCAAGCGGTCGAGATGTTGATAACGATCCAGCAAATGATTCGGTGGGGCGAACGAAGCCAGCCGTGGAAGCGCTTGCTGATCGATTGCGATGTGCTCGCGCTTGCAAAAGAGGATGTCGTTTCAGCTGATTACGACCCGGTGCGTGGCAATGAGCGTAACCGGACGCTTACGGACGACGAAATCCGACTACTCGGTGAACTGATTCCAGCCGCGCTGGCTTCCACGTTCCATTGAGTCAGCAGTATGGGTGATGCTTGCGTGCGGAACACGCGTCGGCGAAACGCTCCCGACGCGCTGGACTGATCTCGACTTCAAAGCACGGACGTGGACGATTCCAAAGGAACGCACGAAGTCGAACGCGGCGATCACGATTCATCTGTCCGATTTCGTTCTTGCACAGTTTGCAGCGCAGCAGGTCGTGCGCGCCGGCATGCCTGAAGGCGACGCACGCCGCGAATATGTGTTTCCGTCGGAGAAGGGCAAACTGCCGCACGTCAGTATTAATACGGCGTGCGGGGCTATCCATGACCGGCAACGCCCGAAGGATGCACCGAGCGAAGGCCGCACAAGGGCAACCGATGCGCTCACGGTCCCGGGTGGCCAATGGAAATGTCACGACCTGCGCCGGACGTGCGCAACGATGATGCAGTCGCTCGGCATCGCAGAAAGCATCGTGCATCGATGCCTGAACCACGCGCGCAATGATCCGCTTGATCGAATCTATCTGCGGTTCGACTATGATGCGCGACGCATGGCGGCGATGGGGTGACCGTTTGTCGGCATTGCTGGGCATGAGTACAGAAAACGTACGCTTTCTGTTCGCGCCGTAATCGGGGAGCGTTTCTCCGCAGAGGGAAGAAGGAATATGGAACCCTGATAATCCGAGTTATCACGGTTAAAGGTGCCTGAGAATCGACGGGGATGCGGTGCTTCATTCCTGTTCCCTCGAGACATTCCATCGGTGTGGGGCGCCTATAGGGGCAAGTGCGGTGGCCGCCGGGTACCGATGGTCGTGCCCGTGGTCCGCAGTGGTAAGTGCGCGGGTTGCCACGAGCGGAAGAGGGCAGGTTCTGGCGGATACTGGCTGCATCGGCCGCCCTGCGGTTTGCTTGTGGACTGTTGGATGCGGTAGGGTGCGACTTTGACTTTATGATCCGGACAAGTCCATGAACAAACAGGAACTCATCGACGCGGTCGCCGCGGGCGCGGGTGTCAGTAAAAGCGACGCGAGCAAAACTGTTCAGGCGGTGCTGGATGCGATCACGGACGCGGTGAGCCGCGACGAAGCGGTGCAGCTCATCGGCTTCGGGGCATTTTCGCGGGGACAGCGCTCAGCGCGTACCGGTCGCAATCCGACGACGGGCGAGGAGATCGCCATTGCCGCAGCAAATACTGTGAAGTTCGCCGCCGGTAAGGCGTTTAAGGACGCAGTGAACGGATCGTGACATCGTGCGAGTTGCGCCTGGCGCCTATGCGGGGCCGCCTCCGTGAGAACGCCAGTGTCGTCGCGTTCGTGCGGGTGCACGAGTCTGACTTGATTTGCCGGTCTACCGAATTGTGCAGACAGTGTCTGTACAATCTACGTCCGGCTCCAAGTTCGCGACAAACGTGGAGCGCGCCTCAATCCAGCAATAGCGACTCGTCCGCTGTTCGTGAGTTCGTATACGCGGAACGGAGCTTCGCTGACGAGTAACGTCAGCGATACCCGCTGGACCACTCGTTCTGTTGTTTGGGCCGTTGATTAATGCGAAAACACTGTCCCGTGCGTCGCGCGATGACGAAGAGCAATTGCTCCCACTTCCCGCCGACCAAGTCCGCCGCTTATCGCTCAAGCACCATCTCGCGTTTGCAGCGCTATGTGGCGGATGCGGCGACGTTGAGTCGATCGCCGCGCTGTCCAATATGCTCCACCTGCGTGCGGGCTGCAATGCCGAACTATATCGCTGCGCAGATTCCGCCCTCGCTCAATGCGTTGCGCGGGTAGAGTGCGGGGGCGAGTGGGCCTTAACGGACGCTGAGCGGGCTGCATTCGAACCGTTGCGTCATGGCCATGACGAGCAACTTACTGCAGTGCCTGTCCATCGCTTCCTTGAAGCGCTGGAGCAGGGACAGCATGCAGGCCTTCGCCCTGCCGATCGAGTCGGACTGGTACCCAAGCGTTGTCTGCCTGCGATGGCGAATGCGCCGAGTGCCTGGTACGCACGGATGAACCTGCAGGCTGGCGCCGCAACCCGTGGTGCGTGCGTGGACGCCGAATTCGACAGTTTCTACGTAGAAACTTTAGGGAGCGGCTTAGAAGTGGGTAGTTGTGTAGTGAAAGCACACCACTGTGCTCTTCGCCGAACTGGCTGATTCCATGGCGAGGTCCGACGGAATGAAGGGGAACATATTAGGGACTATGTTACCCTTCATTTCGGGACATGTTGCATGCGCTCCATTTCGGTGCCCCGGTGACCTGCCCCCATCAATAGGGCCAATGGGCTTCTAGCAAAGTCCCTTTAAACCAACTCCTGGAAAGCGGCAGGAGTATCCGCGGTTGCCCGATGTTTCGCCGCAAACTCTGACGGCGCAAGGTAGT
>NZ_PQMX01000085.1:0-22105 GCF_004368385.1 Burkholderia sp. B10
GTTGAATCCCAGCCCGCCCAATCCCGGCCCGGCCAATCGTGGCCCGGTTAATCGCGGCCCATCCAGTCACGGCCGGCTTGTCGCGTCTCGTCAATCCCAGCCCGGCCGATTCACTGCTTCGTCCGCGCGCGTGCCGCGGCAACCCGGCCCTTGCCCGCGGCCGCGCGTGGTTTCCCGCCGGCCGGCTGTGTCGTGCCACGCGCCGGTGTGCCAGCGGCTGAGGCGGCCGGCTCGTCCTCGGCCCGCACGCCATTCGACACCGATTCGCGCCGGCTCACGCGCGGCTCGCCGGGCGTCGCGCCGGCCTCGCGCGCGAGCAGCCTGATCTTCATGGCCGCCGAGCCCAATTCCGCACCGTCGTCGAACAGCGGCAGCGTGCCGACCGCGATCAGCTCGGCCGGCCCGTCGCCGACATTGGCGACGCGATGGCGCTTCCTCGCATCGAAATGCAGCGAATCGCCGGCCGACAGCGGGTAATCGCGCTTGCCGATCGTGTAGCACACGCGGCCGGCGAGCACGTACACGAACTCGTCGCCGCCGTGCGCGACCCACTCCGACCGGTAGCCCTCCATCATCCGCACCTTCAGCGCATTGATCTGGCTGCCGTCGAAGGTCGTCGACAGCCGCTCGTACCACTGCGACGCCGCGTCGAGCGCATAAGGCTCGCGGCGGCCCGCGTGCGAATCGGGCTGCGCCTGGCGCGGCTGGTCGATCAGCGTGCCGAGCGGCACCTTCAGCGCGTTCGCGACGTTGACCAGCGACGACAGCGAGATGCCGGTCAGATTGCGCTCGACCTGCGACAGGAAGCCGACCGACAGGTGCGCTTCGGTCGCGACTTCCAGCAGCGTCTTCTTCGCTTCCCGGCGCAGGCGCCGAATGCGCTGGCCGATACGCATGATGTCTGAATCCATGAATCTCTTTCGTGGCAACTCGTGGCAACGAACCGGAAAGCGCGCAACACGCGGCGCGGCGGCCGCGCCCCAGCATGCCGCGCATCGCCCGCGGCACGGCCGTCGGGCGGCGATGCCGGCGCATTGTACCCGCGGCATCGTGACGCCGCCCGTAGCCGTCGGTGGTCGCCGAGCGGGCCGCCGCGTCACGATCGGTAATTTTAGCCCTACGAAAATTTGCGCTTGACCGCCCTGTATGCGTGCTCTAGATTTTGTCCCTCATCAAACAAAGTTAAGTATGACAAAAATTGAGCCGCAGCGTCGGGGCGTTCGCCGCCACGCCGCCGCCGGCCGTCGACAACAATCAATGACGGGTATCCGATGATCGATCGACTCCAATTCAGCTTCTCCGGCCTTGCCGCGTACGATGCGCGCGTCGCCGACACGCAGGCCGGCCTGTCGCGCCTGCTCGACGCCGCGCGGCTCGATGCGGTCGTGGTCACGTCGCAGGACGAGTACATCACCGAATACCTGCCGCGCTGCAACAACCCGCGCTATGCGCTGTCGGGCTTCGACGGCTCGGCCGGCTGCGGAATCTTCCTGAGCGCGGCGACGGCGCACGCGCTCGGCATCCCGCCGTTCGTGCTGTTCGTCGACGGCCGCTATCACCTGCAGGCCGAACGGCAGTGCGACCCGGCGCGCGTGCAGGTCGTGAAGCTCGGCATCGACGTGACGATCTGGCAGGCGCTCGCCGGCTGGCTGGTCACGCACGCGGCGCGGCTCGCGCGGGTCGGCTACGACGCGTGGCGGATCAGCATCGCGCAGCGCGACCGGCTGCTCGCGCAGACGCAGCCCGCGTCGCTCGACTGGGTGAGCCTCACGTCGCGCGAAATCGATCGCGCGATCGCGCTGCCGGGCTGGGTCGTCGAACGGCCGATCTTCGGGTTGCCGGAGGCGACGACCGGCGTGAGCGTCGCGCAGAACCTCGACGCGCTGAACGGCCGGCTCGCCGCGCACACCGCCACGGCGAGCGACACGGCGACCGCCACGGCGACCGCCACGACGAGCGACACGACGACCGACACGACGACCGACACGACGACCGACACGACGACCGACACGACGACCGACACGACGAGCGACACGACGAGCGACACGACGAGCGACACGACGACCGACACGACGACCGACACGACGCCCCCCACGACCGCCTTCGTCACCTGCGCGTCCGACGATCTCGCCTATCTGCTGAACAGCCGCGGCTATCACATCCCGAATGCGTCGTCGCATCTCGGCTTCCTGTTCGTGCTCGGCGAGCAGGTCGCGCTGTTCCTGCCCGAAGGCTGCGACCGCTGTGCGGTCGACCTGCCGTCGTACCCGGCGTTGCACGTGATCCGGCGCGACTTCGCCGAACTGGAGCGCTTCCTCGCCCGCTTCGCCGTCGAGCACGTCTGCTACGGCTTCGAATCGGTCAACTGCGCGCTCGTCGAATCGGTGCGGCGCGTCTGGCCGCATGCGCGCCACGCCGATTTCAACCCGGTCGAGGCGCTGCGGGCGAGCAAGACGCCGGCGGCGCTCGAGCGCTTTCGCGATGCGTTCGCGCGCAGCTCGGCAGCGATCGCCGAGACGATGCGCTGGGCCAAGACCGGCGAGCCGGGACGGCGCCACACCGAATACGACCTGGCGCGCAAGATCAACGACGCGTACGGCGCGCGCTCGGCCGTCGCGCTGACGTTCCCGTCGATCGCCGCGAACGGCGCGAACAGCGCGTTCGCGCATTACACGGAGGCGAGCGCCGACGTCGAACTGACCGAGGGCGAACTCGTGCTGCTCGACAGCGGCGCGTACTACGACGCCGGCTTCGCGACCGACTGCACGCGCGTGGTGCTGCGTCGCACGCGAGCGGAGACGGTCGCGCAGCCGTGGCAGCGCGAAATCTACACGGTCGCGCTGAAGGCCTGCATCAAGGGGCTCGTCACGCGCTTCCCGAACACGGCGACGTGCGGCGACGTCGATGCGACGGTGCGCCAGGTGTGCCGCGACCACGGCTACGATTACGGCCACGGCACCGGTCACGGCGTCGGCATCCACGTGCACGAGGGCGGCGTGCGCTTCGCGCCCGGCGCGTCGTACGGGCTGGTGCCGAATGCGGTGATTTCGGTCGAACCGGGTATCTACCTGCCGGGCAAGGGCGGCGTGCGGATCGAGAACATCGTGATCGTCCATGCGGACGACGCCGAAGCGGGCACCGTCGCGTTCGAAAACCTCGTCACCGTGGGCTACGACTGGGACCTGATCGACGTCGCGCTGCTCGACGACGACGAGCGCGCGTATCTGCGCGACTACGAACGGCTTTGCGCGCAACGCGGCACGCAGGTCACCGCGTGTCCGTTGCTGTAAAGGAAGGGGAGTGCGGCGCGGCCGCGCATGGTGCGACGGGGCGCCGGCGCTGCGGCGCGCTCAGCGCATCAGCGCCGACACGCGTCCGTCCGGCCCGTAGACGCCGGCCGGCGCGGACGCCGAGCGCAGCACCGCGAGCGCGCGATCGTTGTAGTCCATCCGGATCCGGATCAGCATCCCGTTGGTCGCATTGGCCTGGCGCGCGCGTTCGGTGGCCTGCAGCAGCAGTTGCCAGCGGCCGGCGAGACGCGCGTCGCGCTCGGCGGCCTGATCCATGCCTTTCTTGCCGGCCGGAAAGCCGAGCGCCGACAGCTGCGCGTCGCGCGTGCGCTCGAGCTGCGCGAGCCGATCGATCAGCTCGCTCTTCTTTTCGACGATACCGGGCAGCATGTCGAGCGGCTGCGGCGTCGTCAGCGCCTTTTCTTCATACGCGAGCAGCGACGCGAACGCTTCGACCGTCGCGTGTTCGTCGTTGACCGTGGCCAGCAGCTCTTCTCTCATCGCGTCATGCTCGTCGCGCCGGCACGCGTTCCCGCATGCCGGCCATCCAGGGGACCGGTCAGGGCGTGACGGGCCCCGGGCCGGCTCAGTTGCTCTGCGAGCGCTGCCGTTGCAGCAGGTCGCGGGCGGTATTCAGTACGCCGTCGGCGATCTTGTTCACGTCGATCGTCAACGAGCCGTCCTTCAATGCGTCCTTGATCGACTGGACCAGCGCCGTGTTGATGTCGGCGCTGCCGGAGGCCGACAGCGAACGCAGCTGTCCCGACAGACCCGACAGGTTCACGCTCGTGTCGCCGCCGGTCGATCCAGCGTCGCCGGCCTGCGCGGACGACGACGAAGCCGCGCCGGATTGCGCGCGGGTCGCGCCGTTGCCGGTGGGCGCGAGTGGGCTCGGGTTCGGAGTGGAATCGATTTTCACGATGGTTTTCCTGTTCGGTTTGACCCAGATAACGGCCGGTCCGGCCCGAACTTTAGCATCGCGGGTGCGAAATTCTCCGAATAAACAATTCTTTGCAATGTTGCGGTGGGTCCGGTCCCTATAGCGGAATTTCCACCGTGCCGGCGTCCTTGACGATCGCCGTGACGATCTGCCCGGCCGCCATCCTGACCCGCACCGACTGGCCCGGCGCCGCGTTCGCGAGCGCGTTGCCCTCGGCCGAGATCGTGAAACCGGGGCCGGCCGCGACCACCCGCACCGTCTGGCCGGCCGACACCGACGCGGCGCTCTTGAGCATGTCCTGGCGCAACGGCAGCCCGGCCGCGATCCGCGCGAGCGAGGTCGCGCCGATCGCCTGCGCCGGATCGGTGATCACCGCGAGCGGCAGCACCGTCAGGTCGCCGTTGCGCGCGATCAGGTCGGCGGCGGTGAGTGGCTCGCCCGGCGCGATCTGCCGCGCGGCGACGTAATAGGTGGCCTGCACGGTGACCTTCGCCTGCAGATAGACCGTCCACGGCCGCGCGCCCGCGCAGCGCACGCCGACCGTCGTGCGGCCCCACAGGCGCGCGCCGGTCGGCAGGAACGGCTCGAGCGTCGTGCATTCGGCGAGCCCGCGCGGAAACGCGGCGGCGACCGTCGTGGTGGTCTTGCCGGGCAGCCCCGCGATCTGCTGCTGCAGGAACGCGAGCGCGCTGCGCCGGATCGATTCGGGGTCTTGCTGGCCGGGCGGGGTCGCAGGCTGCGCCGCGGCGGCCGGCTGGGGCGCGGGCGCGGCGTACGCGGTGCGCACGGCGGCCGCGCGCGCGGCGAAGGCCGGCCGCGGCGCGTTCGACGCCGGTTCGGGCGCGCCGGCGACGACGGTCGCGACGGCGCCCGGATCGGCAGCGCGCGGTGCCGCGTAGCGGGGAGCGGCGTAACTGGAGGCGGTAGCGGCAGTAGCGGCGTGCGCGGCATAGGCGCTGCTGACGGAATTGGCGCGCGCGTCCGCGTAGGCGGCGCGCGGGGCGGCGCTCGGCACCGCAGCCGGCGCCGGGACGTCGACCACGACCATCGTGCCGGCCGGCTGCGCGGCAGGTGCAACCGTGCCCGCGCCGACCATGCCGGCACCGGCATTCCCGACCGGCGCCGCGCCGCCGCTGCCCGCGACCGTCGCAACGCCTGCGCCGCCTGCGCCGCCGCGGCCCGGTTGTCCCACACCCGCCACGCCCGCCGCGCTCGCATGGGCGAGCGCGGTCTCGACCGTCTCGCCGCGCCCCGGGATCACGATCATCGCGTCGTCCGCGTGCGCGCCCGGCGCCGCGAGCCACAACGCCGCGGCGAGCGCGAACGCACGCCGCACGCGCTTGCCGCGTGCGCCGTCGTTGCGAAGTGCGCTGCCTGTCATCGCCGTGTCCTCGAAACCGTTGATCCGATTCGCATTCTAGGCAGCGGGGCCGTCGCGCAAACGATGAATAGAGGGGGCCTTTGGCGCGTTATTCGTCCGATTGCGGGTTGTGCCGCACCCCTACCATCGGTGTCATGGAAAAAAGCCCCTTGGGTCGCCATCCGGCGCGGGGGGCGTGCAGCGCTTCATCTGGAGAGACGCACACATGCTGGACAAACTCGATGCCGAATTCGCGTTCGGCCGACAGGCGCTCGACGTGCGCGCCTATCGGCAGGAACTGTTGTCGTCGAACATCGCGAACGCCGACACGCCGGGCTATCAGGCGCGCGACGTCGATTTCGCGTCGGCGCTCGCGCGCTCGCTGAAGCAGACGGACGGCGGCCTCGCGCCGAGCAACGCCGCGCAACTGCCGATGGCGCAGCCGGCCGGCGTGACGAGCGGGATGACGATGGTGTCCACCGCGCCCGGCCACATGGCCGGCGCCGCGAAGCTGATCCCGACCGGCGGCCCGGCCGACGACTACGGTCGCGCGCAGTACCGGATGCCGCTGCAGCCGTCGCTCGACGGCAACACGGTCGACCTCGACGTCGAGCGCGTGCAATTCGCGAACAACGCGCTGCACTACGAGAGCGGCATGACCGTGATGACCCAGCAGATCAAGACGATGATCGCCGCGATCACGAGCAACCAGTAACGGCGCGCCCCGCCATCGAATCCGAGCACCAGGAGCCACCATGCCCTCGTTGATGAACATTTTCGGCGTCGCCGGTTCGGCGCTGTCCGCGCAATCGCAGCGCCTGAACGTCACCGCGTCGAACCTCGCGAACGCCGACAGCGCGACCGGCCCCGACGGCAAGCCGTACAAGGCCAAGCAGGTCGTGTTCGCGACCGACCCGCTCGGCGGCGCGCGCACCGCGTCCGGCCAGGGCGTGGGCGGCGTGCGCGTGACCAAGGTCGTCGACGACCCGTCGCCGATGAAGTCGACCTACGACCCCGCGAACCCCGCCGCCGACGCGAACGGCTACGTGCAGATGCCGAACGTCGACCCGGTGCAGGAGATGGTGAACATGATCTCGGCGTCGCGCTCGTACCAGGCCAACGTCGAGACGCTGAACACCGCGAAGACGCTGATGCTCAAGACGCTGACGATCGGCACGTAAGCCGCGCGCCGCGCCAGATTCGACAGTTCCGACAGTTCCGACCCAAGGCCACCAGGATGACATCCTCCAACACGACGATCGGCAGCAACGGCACCAACGTGTCGACGTTGCCGACCGACACGATGAACACCAACAAAGTGTCGACGACCGGCACGTCGGCGAGCGACCTGCAGGCGACGTTCCTGAAGCTGCTCGTCACGCAGTTGCAGAACCAGGACCCGACCAGCCCCGTCGACAGCTCGCAGATGACGTCGCAGCTCGCGCAGATCAACACGGTCAGCGGCATCGCGCAGCTGAACTCGTCGCTGTCGTCGCTGTCGACGCAGCTCGCGGCCGGCCAGCAGACGCAGGCCGCGCTGCTGATCGGCACCAACGTGCTCGCGCCGGGCAACGACGTCTCGGTGAAGAGCGGCGCGGCGTCGCCGTTCGGCGTGTCGCTCGCGAACGACGTGTCGAACCTGACCATCACCGTGAAGAACAGCGCGGGCGTCGTCGTCAACACGATCGACGCGGGCAAGCAGTCGGCCGGCACGGTGCCGTTCAACTGGACGCCGACCGATGCAGCCGGCAATGCGCTGCCGGACGGCAAGTACACGGTGAGCGCGCAGTACACGGGCAGCGACGGCAAGACCTATGCGCCGACCGTGCTCGCGGCCGCGCAGGTACAGAGCGTCATCAAGCAGGCCGACGGCACCGCGGGGCTGGTGCTGTCGAACGGCACGACGGTGGGCTTGACCCAGGTCGCGTCGATTTTCCCGAACACCGCGTCGTCGTCGTCCGGCGGCACGACCACCACCAACTGATCCAGCTTTCTCGCAAACGGAGACCGAAATGGGTTATCAACAGGGTCTGAGCGGCCTCGCCGGCGCATCGAACGCGCTCGACGTGATCGGCAACAACATCGCGAACGCGAACACGGTCGGCTTCAAGTCGAGCACCGCGCAGTTCTCCGACATGTACGCGAACTCGATCGCGACGTCGGTCAACACGCAGATCGGGATCGGCACGACGCTCGGGTCGGTGCAGAAGCAGTTCGGCCAGGGCACGATCAACACGACGAATTCGTCGCTCGACGTCGCCATCAACGGCAACGGCTTCTTCCAGATGTCGAACAACGGCGTGACGACCTACTCGCGCGACGGCACGTTCCAGCGCGACAAGAACGGCTACATCGTCAACGCGCAGGGCATGAACCTGATGGGCTACACGGCCGACAAGAACGGCGTGGTCAGCACCGCGCAGACCGTGCCGCTGCAGGCGCCGACGTCCAACATCGCGCCGACGCCGACCACCAAGATCGTCGGCCAGTTCAACCTGAACTCGCAGGACGTGGTGCCGACCAAGACGCCGTTCAACGCGACCGACAGCGCGACCTACAACTACTCGACCGCGATCCAGGTGTACGACTCGCTCGGCGGCTCGCAGGCGGTCAACATGTACTTCGTGAAGTCGGCGGCCGGTGCGTGGGAAGCGTACGCGGGCGTGCAGGGCGGCACGATGACCGATCTCGGCACGGTCAAGTTCGATTCGTCGGGCGCGATCACGAGCACGACGCTGCCCGCGTCGGCCACGCCGACCGCATCGCTCGGCCAGTTCCAGTTCAGCGTGCCGACCACCGACGGCTCGTCGACGCCGCAGGCGCTGACGCTCGACCTGACCGGCACCACGCAGTACGGCGGCAAGGACGGCGTGAACAACCTCGCGCAGGACGGCTACGCGAGCGGCACGCTGACGACCTTCTCGATCGGCGCGGACGGCAAGCTGACCGGCAACTATTCGAACGGTCAGACGGCGGTGCTCGGCCAGATCGCGATCGCGAACTTCAACAACCCGAACGGCCTGATCAACCTCGGCGGCAACCAGTATGCCGAGACGGCCGCGTCGGGCGTGCCGCAGATCTCCGCGCCGGGCAGCACCAACCACGGCACGCTGCAGGGCAGCGCGCTGGAGAACTCGAACGTCGACCTCACGTCGCAGCTCGTGAACCTGATCACCGCGCAGCGCAACTACCAGGCGAACGCGCAGACGATCAAGACGCAGCAGACCGTCGACCAGACGCTCATCAACCTGTAAAGCGCGGATAACCGGCAGCCATGGACCGACTGATCTACACGGCGATGACGGGCGCGTCGCAGTCGCTCGACCAGCAGGCGATCGTCGCGAACAACCTCGCGAACACGTCGACGACGGGCTTTCGCGCGCAGCTCGCGAACTACCGCGCGGTGCCGATGAATTTCGGCGACGGCAGCACGATCGACCCGACGACGACGCGTACCTACGTGCTCGCGTCGACGCCCGGCGCGGACTACGCGCCGGGTCCGATCACGCGCACCGGCAACCCGCTCGACGTGGCCGTGCAGGGCGCCGGCTGGCTGTCGGTGCAGACCGCCGACGGCGGCGAGGCGTACACGCGCGCCGGCAACCTGCACGTCGACGAGAACGGCCAGCTCGTCAACGCGAGCAACCTGCCGGTGATCGGCAACGGCGGCCCGATCTCGGTGCCGCCGAACGCGGAAGTCACGATCGGCAAGGACGGGACGGTGTCCGCGCTGATGCCGGGCGACCCACCGACCGCCGTTGCGATGGTCGATCAGATGAAGCTCGTGAACCCCGACCCGACCACGCTCACGCGCGGCAACGACGGGCTGTTCCGCACCGCCGACGGCAATCCGGCCGACGCCGACCCGAACGTCGTCGTCACGCCGAATTCGCTCGAAGGCAGCAACGTGAACCCGGTGACCGCGATGGTCGCGATGATCGACAACGCGCGGGCGTTTCAGCTGCAGTCGAAGCTGATCCAGACGGCCGACCAGAACGAGCAGTCGGCGAACCAGCTGCTCAACTTCAGCTGAGCGGCACGGCCCTCGCTACCAGGAGAAGATTCAACATGAACCGATCGCTCTACATTGCCGCCACCGGCATGAACGCGCAGCAGGCGCAGATGGACGTGATCTCGAACAACCTCGCGAACACCAGCACCAACGGCTTCAAGGCGTCGCGCGCGGTGTTCGAGGATCTGCTGTACCAGACGATCCGCCAGCCGGGCGCGAACTCGACGCAGCAGACCGAGCTGCCGTCGGGCCTGCAGCTCGGCACCGGCGTGCAGCAGGTCGCGACCGAGCGCCTGTACACGCAGGGCGGCCTCACGCAGACCGGCAACTCGAAGGACGTCGCGATCAACGGCGCGGGCTTCTTCCAGGTGCTGATGCCGGACGGCACCAACGCCTACACGCGCGACGGTTCGTTCCAGACCAACGCGCAGGGCCAGCTCGTCACGTCGAGCGGCTATCAGATCCTGCCGGCGATCACCGTGCCGCAGAACGCGCAGTCGCTGACGATCGGCAAGGACGGCGTCGTGTCGGTCACGCAGCCGGGCTCGAACAACGCGGTGCAGATCGGCTCGCTGCAGATCGCGACCTTCATCAACCCGGCCGGCCTCGAGGCGAAGGGCGAGAACCTGTTCGCCGAGACCACCTCGTCGGGCGCGCCGAACGTGTCGCAGCCGGGCCTGAACGGCGCGGGCGTGCTCAACCAGGGCTACGTCGAGGCGTCGAACGTGAACGTCGTGCAGGAGCTCGTCAACATGATTCAGACGCAGCGCGCGTACGAGATCAACAGCAAGGCCGTGACGACGTCCGACCAGATGCTGCAGACCGTCACGCAGATGAAGACCTAACCGGAAGTCCCGCCGTCGCCATGAAGCAGGTCCGCCTCCTCCCGTCAGCCACCGTCCGCGCCGCGTGCGCGGTCGCGGTGGCCGCGCTCGCCGGTTGCGCGCAGATTCCGCGCGATCCGATCATCCAGCAGCCGATGACGGCGCAACCGCCGATGCCGATCGCGATGCAGGCGCCCGGCTCGATCTTCAATCCGGGCTTCGCGGGCCGGCCGCTGTTCGAGGATCAGCGGCCGCGCAACGTCGGCGACATCCTGACGATCGTGATCGCGGAGAACATCAACGCGACCAAGTCGTCGGGGGCGAACACCAACCGGCAGGGCAACACCGACTTCAACGTGCCGACGGCCGCGTTCCTCGGCGGGCTGTTCGCGAAGGCGAACCTGTCGGCGACCGGCGCGAACAAGTTCGCGGCGACCGGCGGCGCGAGCGCCGCGAACACGTTCAACGGCACGATCACCGTGACGGTGACCAACGTGCTGCCGAACGGCAACCTCGTCGTGAGCGGCGAGAAGCAGATGCTGATCAATCAGGGCAACGAGTTCGTGCGCTTCTCGGGGGTCGTCAACCCGAACACGATCTCGGGCGCGAACTCGGTCTACTCGACGCAGGTGGCCGACGCGCGGATCGAATACTCGGCGAAGGGCTACATCAACGAAGCCGAGACGATGGGCTGGCTGCAGCGCTTCTTCCTCAATCTGGCACCGTGGTGATCCCGATGCAGCAGCCTCTTTTCCACCGCCTGTCGCGGCGCGCAGCGCGCGCGCTGGCCGGCGCATTCATGCTGATCGCGTGCGCGTTCGGCGCCGCCGGCGCCCATGCGGAGCGCCTCAAGGATCTCGCGCAGATCCAGGGCGTGCGCGACAACCCGCTGATCGGCTACGGCCTCGTGGTCGGCCTCGACGGCACCGGCGACCAGACGATGCAGACGCCGTTCACGACGCAGACGCTCGCGAACATGCTCGCGAACCTCGGCATCTCGATCAACAACGGCTCGGCGAACGGCGGCTCGTCGTCGCTGAACAACATGCAGCTGAAGAACGTCGCGGCCGTGATGGTGACCGCCACGCTGCCGCCGTTCGCGCGGCCGGGCGAGGCGCTCGACGTGACGGTGTCGTCGCTCGGCAACGCGAAGAGCCTGCGCGGCGGCACGCTGCTGCTCACGCCGCTGAAGGGCGCGGACGGGCAGGTGTACGCGCTGGCGCAGGGCAACATGGCGGTCGGCGGCGCGGGCGCGAGCGCGAACGGCAGCCGCGTGCAGGTCAACCAGCTCGCGGCCGGCCGCATCGCCGGCGGCGCGATCGTCGAGCGCTCGGTGCCGAACGCGGTCGCGCAGATGAACGGCGTGCTGCAGCTGCAACTGAACGACATGGACTACGGCACCGCGCAGCGGATCGTGTCCGCGGTGAATTCGAGCTTCGGCCCGGGCACCGCGACGGCGCTCGACGGCCGCACGATCCAGCTCGCCGCGCCGGCCGACCCGTCGCAGCAGGTCGCGTTCATGGCGCGCCTGCAGAACCTCGACGTGAGCCCGGATAAGGCGGCCGCGAAGGTGATCCTCAACGCGCGCACCGGCTCGATCGTGATGAACCAGATGGTCACGCTGCAAAGCTGCGCGGTCGCGCACGGCAACCTGTCGGTGGTCGTCAACACGCAGCCGGTGGTGTCGCAGCCGGGGCCGTTCTCGAACGGGCAGACGGTGGTCGCGCAGCAGTCGCAGATCCAGCTGAAGCAGGACAACGGCTCGCTGAAGATGGTGACGGCCGGCGCGAACCTCGCCGACGTCGTGAAGGCACTGAACACGCTCGGCGCGACGCCGGCCGACCTGATGTCGATCCTGCAGGCGATGAAGGCGGCGGGTGCGCTGCGCGCCGATCTGGAGATCATCTGATGGCGAATCTTCCGAACGCAAACGACCTGACGCAGCGCTTCGCGCTCGACGTGCAGGGTTTCGACGCGCTGCGCGCGCAGGCGAAGGCGTCGCCGCAGGCCGGCGCGAAGGCGGTCGCGGGCCAGTTCGACGCGATGTTCACGGAAATGATGCTCAAGAGCATGCGCGACGCGACGCCCGACGGCGGGCTGCTCGACTCGCACACGTCGAAGATGTACACGTCGATGCTCGACCAGCAGCTCGCGCAGCAGATGTCGAAGCGCGGCATCGGCGTCGCCGATGCGCTGATGAAGCAGCTGCTGCGCAACGCGGGCCAGGGCGCCGATCCGGCGGGCGATGCCGGCGCGGCCGGCATCGGTGCGACGGGCCTGGGCGCGGCCGGCGCCGGCACGTCGGGCAACGAAGGTAGCCTCGCCGCGATGAACGCGATGGCGCGGGCCTACGCGAATGCGGCGAACAACGGCGCGCTCGCCGGCACGCGCGGCTACTCGGCCGGCAGCGCGCTGACGCCGCCGCTGAAGGGCTCGAGCGGCGTGCAGGACGCGGACGCGTTCGTCGACCGGCTCGCCGCCCCCGCGCAGGCGGCGAGCGCGGCGACCGGCATTCCGGCGCGCTTCATCGTCGGCCAGGCTGCGCTCGAATCGGGCTGGGGCAAGCGCGAGATCCGCGCGAGCGACGGCTCGACCAGCTACAACGTGTTCGGCATCAAGGCGAACAAGGGCTGGACGGGCCGCACGGTGGCGGCGCTCACGACCGAATACGTGAACGGCACGCCGCGCCGCGTGGTCGCGAAGTTCCGCGCGTACGACTCGTACGAGCACGCGATGACCGACTATGCGAGCCTGCTGAAGAACAACCCGCGCTACGCGGGCGTGCTGAGCGCGAGCCGCAGCGTCGAGGGCTTCGCGCACGGCATGCAGAAGGCCGGTTACGCGACCGACCCGCACTACGCGAAGAAGCTGATCTCGATCATGCAGCAGATCGGCTGACGCGCCGCGCCGCCACGGCCGCGCGGCGTGATTTCCTGCCGTGTTTCCGACCGCGCCCGGCGTCCGCCGCGCGCGGTTTTATCGTTTGCGCGGAAAATAATCCGCGATTCGATCTAAACTTTCGGTCAGCACTGCCGCTAAGTGTGAGAGACCAGCAACCGGGCCCATGTTCAGGCCCGGTTTTATTGCGTCCCGGTTGCCGGGGCGTCCATGACAAGAAACCGGCTAGCCATGAATATCGAAACGTCGACCGACCCGAGCCTGGATGCGGGCCATTCCGGACCCGACTACGCCCGCCGCAATCCGCTCGAGATCGGCGTGCAGTTGCGCAACCTCGTGAACCGGGGCGACTTCCTGACCGTCCAGTATCCCGGCGGGCAGCTCGTCACGCGCCTGCTCGACGTCGACGTCGGCGCGCGCACCTTCACGTTCGACTGGGGCGCGCTGGCCGAGCAGAACGCCGGCATCCTCGCCGCGTCGCATTGCACCTTCGCCGCCGCGCCGGACGGCGTGCGCGTCGAGTTCACCACCGGCACGCCGCGCGAGACGCGCTACGAGGGGCTGCCCGCGTTCGTCGCCGAATTCCCCGAGGTGCTGATGTGCATCCAGCGGCGCGAGTACTTCCGCGTCGATGCGCCGGTCGTCGATCCGTTCCAGTGTCGCGGCAAGCTGCCCGACGGCGAGGGCTTCGTGTTCGAGGTGCAGAACCTGTCGCTCGGCGGCGTCGGGCTGCGCACGATCGACGAGCGCGTCGAGACGCTCGAAGTCGGCACGCTGCTGCCGGAGGTCGAGCTCGAACTGAACGGTCACGGCAAGCTGTCGCTCGACCTGCGCCTCGTGTCGCAGCGCTCGACGCAGCTGCCGAACGGCTCGCGCCGCTATCAGCTCGGGTTTCGCTTCATGTCGCTGCCGGGCAGCGCGGAGAACACGCTGCAGCGCCTGATCACGCAGCTCGAGATGAAGCGCCGCTCGCTCGCGCGGGCGTGACGCACCGCCTCGCGGCCGCCGCGCGCACGCGCGCGCCGCGTGCGCATTTTTCCCTCAATTTTTTCGATCCGCGGCCGTTATACCGGGAGTCACGCAACCCGGCGGCCGCAGCGCGGCCGGCTCATCAGGATCGCGCATGTCCAACACATTCATGAACCTCGGCGTCAGCGGCCTCAATGCCGCGCTCTGGGGCCTCACGACGACCGGTCAGAACATCAGCAACGCCGCGACGCCCGGCTATTCGGTCGAGCGTCCCGTCTATGCCGAAGAGAGCGGCCAGTACACCGCGAGCGGTTATCTGCCGCAGGGCGTGAACACCGTCACCGTGCAGCGGCAGTACAGCCAGTACCTGAGCGACCAGCTGAACGCCGCGCAGTCGCAAGGCGGCGCGCAGTCGACGTGGTATTCGCTCGTCGCGCAGCTGAACAACTACGTCGGCAGCCCGACGGCCGGCATCTCGACCGCGATCACGAACTATTTCACCGGGCTGCAGAACGTCGCGAACAACGCGTCGGACCCGTCGGTGCGGCAGACCGCGATCAGCAACGCACAGATCCTCGCCGACCAGCTGAAGGCCACCGGCCAGCAGTACGACGCGCTGCGTCAGAGCGTGAACACGCAGCTCACCAGCACCGTGTCGCAGATCAACACGTACACCGCGCAGATCGCGCAGCTGAACCAGCAGATCGGGGCCGCGAGCAGCCAGGGGCAGCCGCCGAACCAGCTGCTCGACCAGCGCGACCTCGCGGTGTCGAACCTGTCGTCGCTCGCCGGCGTGCAGGTCGTGCGCAACGACAGCGGCTACAGCGTGTTCCTCGCGGGCGGCCAGCCGCTCGTCGTCGCCGACAAGAGCTACCAGCTCGCGGCCGTCGCGTCGTCGTCCGATCCGAGCGAGCTGACCGTGGTGTCGCAGGGCATCGCCGGCGCGAATCCGAAAACGCCGGACCAGTCGCTGCCCGATGCGTCGCTGTCGGGCGGCACGCTCGGCGGCCTGCTCGCGTTCCGCCGTCAGACGCTCGATCCGGCGCAGGCGCAGCTCGGCGCGCTCGCGACCAGCTTCGCCGCGCAGGTCAATGCGCAGAACGCGCTCGGCGTCGACCTGTCGGGCAATCCGGGCGGCAGCCTGTTCGCCGTCGCGCCGGCGACCGTCTTCGCGAATCAGGGCAATACCGGCAACGCGGCGCTGTCCGTGTCGTTCACGAACCCCGCGCAGCCGACGACGGGCGACTACACGCTGTCGTTCGACGGCACCAACTACACGCTGGCCGACCGCGCGAGCGGCTCGGTGATCGGCCAGTCGACGTCGATGCCAGCGTCGCTGGGCGGGCTGCAGCTGTCGTTCTCGTCCGGCGCGATGAACGCCGGCGACCAGTTCACCGTGCTGCCGACGCGCGGCGCGCTGACCGGCTTCGGGCTCGCGACGACGAGCGGCGCGGCGATCGCGGCGGCGTCGCCGGTCGTCGCCTCCGCGTCGACGACCAACATCGGGACGGGGAAGATCGTCTCGAACGGCGTGAGCTCCGGCTATCAGATTCCGGCCACCAAGCTCACCTACGACGCGGCGACGAACTCGCTGTCGGGCTTCCCGGTCGGCACGACGGTCACGATCGCGGGCACGCCGCCCACCTCGGTGACGATCGCCAACCCGACCGACAGCGTGCCGTACAACGCGAGCCAGGGCGCGAAGATGACGATGTCCGGCACGCTGAACGGTGTGACCGTCACGTTGTCGGGCGCGCCGTCCGACGGCGACTCGTTCTCGATCGGGCCGTACGCGGGCGGCACGAGCGACGGCGCCAACGCGCTCGCGCTGTCGCAGCTGGTGACGGCCAAGTCGCTCGGCGGCGGCACGACCACGCTCACCGGCGCGTATGCGAACTACGTGAACGCGATCGGCAACACGGCGAGCCAGCTGAAGTCGTCGAGCGCCGCGCAGACGTCGCTGGTCGGCCAGATCACCAGCGCGCAGCAGTCGGTGTCGGGCGTGAACCAGAACGAGGAAGCGGCGAACCTGATGCAGTACCAGCAGCTTTACCAGGCGAACGCGAAGGTGATCCAGACCGCGCAGACGCTGTTCCAGACCGTTCTCGGCCTGTTCAACTGACCGGATTCGAGGGATAGAAGCGATGCGGATTTCCAGCGCCCAGTTCTTCCAGCTGAACGTTTCACAGATGAACGATCAGCAGGCTCAGCTCTCGCAGCTGTACCAGCAGATCGCAAGCGGCGTGAGCCTGCAGACGCCGGCCGACAACCCGGTCGGCGCGGCGCAGGCCGTGCAGCTGTCGATGACGTCGGCGACGCTGTCGCAGTACACGGCCAACCAGAGCACGGCGCTCGCGTCGCTGCAGGCCGAGGACCAGACGCTGCAAAGCGTGAGCACCGTGCTGACCGGCGTGCAGACGCTGACCGTGCGCGCCGGCGACGGTTCGCTCGCCGACAGCGACCGTGCGGCGCTCGCGACCCAGCTGCAAGGCTATCGCGACCAGCTGATGACGCTCGCGAACACGAACGACGGCGCGGGCACCTATCTGTTCGCCGGGGTCAACAATTCGTCGGCGCCGTTTACGAGCAGCCCGAACGGCACCGTGTCGTATGTCGGCGATTCGGGCACGCGCCAGGTGCAGATCGGCGATTCGAGCAGCGTCGCGCAAGGCGACACCGGCGCGGCCGTGTTCATGTCGGTGCAGTCGCTCGGCAGCGTCCCGGTGCCGGCGGCGGACGCCGCCAACACGGGCACCGGCCGGATTACCGCGGTGACCGTCACGAGCCCGTCGGCCGCGACCAACGGCCATCATTTCGCGATCACGTTCGGCGGCACGCCGGCCGCGCCGACCTACACGGTCACCGATTCGTCGGCCAAGCCGCCGACCACGACGCCCGCGCAGGCGTACACGGCCGGCGCGTCGATCGCGCTCGGCGGCGGGATGACCGTCTCGGTGTCCGGCACGCCGTCGGCCGGGGACTCGTTCTCGGTCACGCCCGGCCCGCAGGCAACCGGCGGCGCGGACATCTTCTCGACGCTCGACTCGATGATCGCCGCGCTGAAGACGCCGGTGACGGGCAATCCCGTCGCGGCCGCCGCGCTGTCGAACGCGATGATGACCGGCTCGATCAAGGTCGGCAACACGATGCGCAACGTGACGACGATCCAGGCGTCGGTCGGCGGCCGCGAGCAGGAAGTCAAGGCGATGCAGGCGGTCACCCAGACGGCGTCGCTGCAGACCACCAGCAACCTGACGGACCTGACCGGCACCAACATGGTGACGACGATCAGCCAGTATCTGCAGGTGCAGAACGCGCTGACCGGCGCGCAGAAGGCCTACGTGCAGCTGCAGAACCTGTCGCTGTTCCAGTACGTCAATCCTTGATCGGCGCGCAGCATCGTGCGATGTGAGCCTTCGCTCACGTCGCGCGGTGCGCGTGCCGGTCGCCCGCGCGGCGACCGGCGCGGTGACCCACGGCCGCCCGGCCGACTCGTTCCCCCGTCATACCGCAAGCCCGCTCCCGGCGCGCCATTGCCGCGCGTGCGGCGGCGCGCTTGCCAGCCCTATTTCCGCTCCGTAAACTCGCGCCAGATTCCAGGCCGGCGCACCGTCCGCCGCCGGCGACCGACAGGAGCCCTTTCCCCATGTCCGATTCCTACTTCCCGCGCTGGCGGGTGCAACCGGCCGGCGCGGCGTCGCGCGTGGTCGGGCCCGACGAGCGCCTCGCGTGGCCGCAGATGGTCGCGATGGGCGTGCAGCACGTCGTCGCGATGTTCGGCTCGACCGTGCTCGCGCCGCTGCTGATGGGCTTCGATCCGAACCTGTGCATCTTCATGTCGGGCATCGGCACGCTGCTGTTCTTCGTGCTGGTCGGCGGCCGCGTGCCGAGCTACCTCGGCTCGAGCTTCGCGTTCATCGGCCTGGTGATCGCGGTGACCGGCTACGGCGGCAGCGGGCCGAACCCGAACATTCCGGTGGCGCTCGGCGGGATCGTCGCGTGCGGCGTCGTGTACGTCGCGCTCGGCGCGCTGGTGCAGGCGATCGGCACGCGCTGGATCGAGACGCTGATGCCGCCGGTCGTCACCGGCGCGGTGGTCGCGGTGATCGGGCTGAACCTCGCGCCGATCGCGGTCAGGGGCGTGTCGGCTTCGACCTTCGACTCGGTGATGGCGCTCGTGACCGTGCTGTGCGTCGGCGGCGTCGCGGTGTTCGCGCGCGGGATGGTGCAGCGGCTGCTGATCCTGGTCGGGCTCGTGATCGCGTACGCGCTCTATGCGGTCGCGACCAACGGCATGGGCCTCGGCAAGCCGATCGACTTCTCGATCGTCGCGCATGCCGCGTGGTTCGGCGTGCCGCGCTTTCGCGCGCCGGTGTTCGATCCGCACGCGATGCTGATGCTCGCGCCGATCGCGGTGATCCTGGTCGCCGAGAACCTCGGCCACATCAAGGCGGTCAGCGCGATGACGGGCACCAACCTCGACCGCTACGTCGGCCGCGCGTTCATCGGCGACGGGCTCGCGACGATCGTGTCGGGCAGCGTCGGCGGCACGGGCGTGACCACCTACGCGGAGAACATCGGCGTGATGGCCGTCACGCGGATCTATTCGACGCTCGTGTTCGCGCTCGCCGCGCTGATCGCGATCGGGCTCGGCTTCTCGCCGAAGTTCGGCGCGGTGATCCAGACGATTCCGGGCCCGGTGCTCGGCGGCGTGTCGATCGTCGTGTTCGGGCTGATCGCGGTGACGGGCGCGCGGATCTGGGTCGTCAACAAGGTCGACTTCTCCGACAACCGCAACCTGATCGTCGCGGCCGTCACGCTGGTGCTCGGCGCCGGCGACTTCTCGCTGAAGTTCGGCGGCTTCGCGCTCGGCGGCATCGGCACCGCGACGTTCGGCGCGATCATCCTGTACGCGATCCTGCGCAAGGAGAAGGAGCCGGGCCCGGTGGTGTGAGCGGGTAGCGGAAGCGGCCCCGCCGGCGCCCGCTCATGCGCCGGTGTTCGACTGCCCCTGCAGCCACGCGCAGAACTGCGCGACGAGCGGATCGTCGGCGGACGCGCCCGGCGCGATCCACCAGTAGCTGCGCGTCGCGATGCGCGGCCCGTCGAGCGGCATCACGAGGCGGCCGCTCGCGAGCTCGTCGTCGATCAGCGGCAGCGGGCCGAGCGCGACGCCGAGCCCGTCGACGGCCGCCTGCAGCGCGAGATAGAAGTGGTCGAACGACTGCCGCTTGCGCCCCTTCATCGTCACGCCGGCCGCGGCGAACCAGTCGCGCCAGCCTTCCGGCCGCGTATCCGAATGCAGCAGCACGTGCCGCGCGAGATCTTCCGCGCGGGCGATCGGCGCGCGCTTGAGCAGCGCGGGGCTGCAGACGGGAATCACGCTTTCGTCGAGGAAATGGCCGCTGCGCCAGTTCGGCCCGGGGCCGGGCTCGCGGCGGATCGCGACGTCGAAGCCGTCGAGCGTGTCGAGCGCCGCGTTCGACGTGGACAGCTTCAGCTCGACGTTCGGCACGTCGCGCTGGAACCGCGACAGGCGCGGCAGCAGCCACTTCATCGCGAAGGTCGGCAGCGCGTTGATGCGCAGCACGCGCGTCGCGCCGGCGTTGCGCAGCTGCTCGGTGGCGAGCGCGATGCTGTCGAACGCGGCGCGCACGGTGTCGAGATAGCGGCGCCCGTCGTCGGTGAGCTTCACGCGCTTGCCGTAGCGCTGGAACACCGGCTTGCCGAGCCACGCCTCGAACCCGGCGATTTGCCGGCTGATGGCACCGTGGGTCACATGCAGCTCGTCGCCGGCGGCGCTGAAGCTCTCGTGTCGGGCCGCTGCTTCAAAGGCACGAAGCGCGGAAAAGGGCGGTAGGTCGCGTGGCATGCTTGTGATTCTAGATCACAAGGACGCGCCGATAAAATCGTTTTGCCGTCCTCCGCGACGGCGGTAACCTCGTGGCACCGCTTGATGAGGAGCCCCATGCAATCCGTTTCCCCACCGCCCACCGCCGCGCCGCGCCCGATCGGTCTCGCCGAGCTGTTCACCGGTTTCCTGTCACTCGGGCTGATGTCGTTCGGCGGCGCGCTGCCGTTTGCGCGGCGCACCATCGTCGACGAGCGCAAGTGGCTGTCCGCCGACGAATTCACCGATCTGCTCGGCCTGTGCCAGTTCCTGCCGGGCGGCAACGTGATCAACCTGTCGGTCGCCGTCGGCATGCGCTTTCGCGGCGTCGCGGGCGCGTTCGCCGGCATTCTCGGGTTGATCGCGGGGCCGACGCTCGTCGTGGTCGCGCTCGGCGTGCTGTATGCGAAGACGCAGGCCGACCCGCACGTGCAGCATCTGTTCGGCGGGCTCGCGGCCGCAGCCGCGGGGCTGCTCGTCGCGATGGCGGTGAAGGTCGCGCGGCCGCTGCGGCAGGCGCCGCGCACGGCCGCCGGCATCGCGGCGCTCGCGTTCGTCGCGATCGCGGTGCTGCGCGTGCCGCTGCTGCCGACGATGCTCGTGCTGACGCCCGTCAGCATCTGGCTCGCGTCGCGGCGTCGCGACACGCCGGCGCAGCCGCGCGCCGAGGCACGCGACGGAGGCGGCCGATGAACGACACGTTGATTGCGATCGCGACGATCTTCAGCCAGCTGTCGCTGCTCGCGTTCGGCGGCGGCAACACGATCCTGCCGGAGATGCAGCGGCAGGTCGTCGACGTGCATCACTGGATGAGCGCGCACGAGTTCACCGCGCTGTTCGCGCTCGCGCAGGCGGCGCCGGGGCCGAACATGATGATCGTGTCGCTGGTCGGCTGGCACGTGGCCGGCTGGGCCGGGCTGCTGGTCGCGTCGATCGCGAAGTTCGGGCCGTCGTCGATCGTGACCGTGCTGGCGCTGCACGCGTGGGAGCGCTTTCGCGACCGGCCGTGGCGCCGCTACGTGCAGCAGGGGCTGATGCCCGTCACGGCCGGGCTCGTCGCGGCCAGCGCGATGCTGATCTCGCAGGCGTCGAACCGCAGCGCGATCCAGTGGGGCATCACCGCCGCATGCGCGGTGCTCGCGTGGCGCACGCGCATTCATCCGCTGTGGCTGCTCGCGGCGGGCGCGTTGATCGGGCTCACCGGCATCGGCCAGTGAAGGGCGGCCGGCCGCCGCGCCGACGCCGATGAATCGCCCGCCGTGCGCGGCATGCGGCCGGGCGGCACACCACATGGAGGATCGATGAATCTCGACGGCGCCAGCCGCAACCTCACCGTCGCCGCGCTGCTCACGCTCTCCGGCGGCTATCTCGACGCGTACACGTACGTCGGCCACGGCCACGTGTTCGCGAACACGATGACCGGCAACGTCGCGCTGCTCGGCATCAATCTGTCGGCCGGCGAATGGGCGGCCGCGCTGCGTCACGTGCCGCCGCTCGGCGGGTTCGTGGTCGCGGTGCTCGTCGCGCACCTGCTGGGCCTCGCCGCCCAGCGCGGCTGGATGCGCCACACCGCGTTCGCGAGCCTGATCGTCGAGATCGCGTTTCTCGGCCTGGCCGCGAGCGGGCTGGTGGGCGCGTCGAGCGCGTGGCTGATCCCCGGCATCACGTTCGTCGCGACGCTGCAGACGCTGTCGTTCACGCATCTCGAGGCGCTGTCGTACACGTCGGTGATGACGACCGGCAATCTGCGCCGCGCCGCGCAGAAGCTGTTCGTCGGGCTGATACCGCGCTACGACGCCGGCGCGCTGCACGATTCTGCGCTGCTCGCGACGATCAGCTTCTGCTTCCTCGGCGGCGCCGTGTGCGGTGGACTCGTCACGCGGCTCGCGCCCGATGTCGCGCTGTGGGGCGCGGTGTTGCCG
>NZ_PQMX01000086.1:0-21847 GCF_004368385.1 Burkholderia sp. B10
GGGTTGGGGTGGCGCAGGGCGGTGTGGCGAGGACGCGGCGCGGTGTCGGGCTCGGCTTGGCGCTTGGGGTGCCGTGGCAGGGCTTGGCTCGACTGGACTCGACTCGAGGGGGCTCGGCTCAGTCCGGCACGACTTGGCACAGCTCGGCTCGATGCGGCTCGGCATGGCATGGCTCGGCACGCCTCGGCTCAACGCGCCCGACGTACCGCGCCCCACCCAACCAGAAAACCGGCCGGCGCGCCTCGGGGCGCCGGCGCGGCCGCGGGTCACGCGTAGTCGGCGGTCACCATCGGCTGCGGCGCGGCGCGCAGGATCGGCGCGGCATCGTGGCGCTCGACGTGCGTCATCGCCGCGCCGAACAGCACGAGCCGATAGCCGACCGCATAAATCGGGATGATCCGCAGGTTCTTGTCGTGATCGAGCTGCAGCTTCGAACGGATCCGCGAGATGTGCGTGTCGAGCGTGCGCGACGACACGCCGAGCTCCCGGCCCCAGACCGCTTCCTGGATCGCTTGCCGCGGAACGATCTTGTTCATGTTGTCGAGCAGGAACTCGACGACGTCGAATTCTCGCGGCGTGACGTCGACGACCTTGTCGTCGATTTCGATCGTCCGGCGCACGAAGTTGATTTTTATGTTGTCGATGTACAGGTATTTGCAATCCATGGTGGCCCTCGCATGTCCGTAAAGGAGTGTTGCGAGTCATGTACTGCAACTTCCGGGCCAGTGATGGAGCCGCCCCAGCCGTGCGGCGGGTCCCGGCGCCCGCAATCGCGCGCCGGTGTTGAATCTAAAAGAATTTTTAACGGCGCCGCAGCCGCGTGCCGCGGCGCCGGCCCGACCGATATTGAAGAATTGTTACGTAGCATCGCGCGGGAACGTTACGGGCGTTACGTGCGTAACGTGCGTTACGGGCGGCGTTACGGCGCAGTCACGCGCAGCACGATGCGGGCGCGGCGGGGCGCCGCGCCGCACCGACGCACCGGGCAACAACGCCACACCGCACCGCCCGATGCGTCACACGTCGGTCAAGCCTTCGCGCCGCCGGCCGAATCGAACGGCAGCACGTAGTGCCGCTTGCCGGTCGCCGCGAAGATCGCGTTGGCCACGGCCGGCCCGACCGGCGCGACACCGGGCTCGCCGACGCCGGTCGGCGCCTGCGCGGACGGCACGATGTGCACCTCGACCTTCGGCATCTCGGCCATCCGCAGCACGTGGTAGCCGTCGAAGTTGCGCTGCTCGACGCGGCCGTCCTTCAGCGTGATCGCGCTGTGCAGCGCCGCGCCGAGCCCGAAGCCGATGCCGCCTTCCATCTGCGCGGCGACGATGTCGGGGTTGATCGCGATCCCGCAGTCGACCGCGCACACGATGCGCTCGACCTTCACGTTGCCGTCCGCGTCCACCGACACCTCGGCCACCTGCGCGACATAGCTCTTGAACGCCTCGGCCACCGCGATCCCGCGCCCGCGGCCCTTCGGCAGCGGCTGCGCCGGATCCCAGCCGGCCTTCTGCGCGGCCAGCTCGAGCACGGCGCGCATGCGCGGCTCCTTCGCGAGCAGGTCGCGGCGGAACAGGTACGGGTCCTTGCCGGCCGCGTGCGCGGCTTCGTCGATGAACGCCTCGACCGCATACGCGGTGTGCGAGCTGCCGACCACGCGCCACCACAGCACCGGCAGGCCGACCTTGGTCGTGGTGAGTTCGACCGACACGTTCGGCACCGCGTACGGCAGGTTCGCCGCGCCCTCGACCGACGTCGCGTCGATGCCGTTCTTCACCATGAACGCGGCGAACGGCGTGCCGGCGAGGATCGACTGGCCGACGATGCGGTGCCGCCAGCCGACCAGCCGGCCATCGGCGGTGAGCCCCGCATCGAGCTTGTGGAAGTACATCGGGCGGTAGAAGCCGCCCTGGATGTCGTCCTCGCGCGTCCACTGCAGCTTGACCGGCGTGCCGTCCGCGCCGAGCGCCTTCGCGATCGACACGGCCTCGACCACGTAGTCGGACCACGCGTTCGCGCGCCGGCCGAAGCTGCCGCCCGCATACAGCGTGTGGATGCGCACCTGCTCGGGCTCGAGCCCCGCGACCTTCGCGGCGTTGCCCTGGTCGATCGTCTGGAACTGGTCGCCGGCCCAGATCTCGCAGCCGTCGGCCGTCAGCTTGACGACCGCGTCGAGCGGCTCCATCGGCGCGTGCGCGAGATACGGGAATTCGTAGGTCGCGCTGAGCTTGCGCGCGGCGCCGGCGATCGCCGCGTCGGCATCGCCGTCCTTGCGCGCCGACACGCCCGGTTTCGCGGCGAGCTGGCGGTATTCGCGCATGATCTCGTCGGAGCCGCGCTTTTCGGCGTGCGTTTCGTCCCAGTCGATTTTCAGTGCGTCGCGGCCCTGTTTCGCGGCCCAGAAGCCGGTCGCGACGACGGCGACGCCATTCGGCACCTGCACGACGGCCACGACGCCCGGCACCGCCTTCGCGGCCGTCGCATCGACCGACTTGACGGTCGCGCCGAAGCGCGGCGGCCGCTGCAGCAGCGCGACGCGCATGCCGGGGAAGGTCGTGTCGAGCGTGAATTGCGCGGTGCCGTTCGACTTCGCCGACGCGTCGACGCGCGGGATGCGATGGCCGATCAGCTTGAAATCGGCCGGCTGCTTCAGCGTGACGTGGTCGGGCACCGGCAGTTTCGCCGCATCGGCGACGAGCGTGCCGTAAGCGGCCGTCCTGCCGCTCTTCGCGTGCGTGACCACGCCGCCCGCGGTGCTCAGCTCGCCGGCCGGCACCTGCCAGCGCGCGGCCGCGGCCGACACGAGCATCGCGCGCGCCTTGCCGCCGGCTTCGCGCAGCTGCTGCCACGAGTTCGCCATCGCCGAGCTGCCGCCCGTGCCCTGTATCGTGCCGAACGCGAGGTTCGCGTAGCGCTTCGCGTCGGCCGGCGCGCTTTCGACGCGCACGCTCGACCAGTCGGCGTCGAGCTCCTCCGCGACGATCGTCGCGATGCCCGTGTACGCGCCCTGGCCCATTTCGACGTGCTTGGCAATTACCGTGACCGCGCCGTCGGGCGTGATGCGCAGGAACGCGTTCGGCGCGAAGTCGGCGGCGGGCGGCGTCGCGGCGAGCGCGCGGCGGCCGAGGCCGGCCCATTCGAAGCCGATCGTCAGGCTGACGGCGGCTGCGGCGCCCGCGGTTTTCAGGAAGGTGCGGCGCGACGCGCGCACCGAACCGGCGTTGTCGAGTTCGATCGTCATGGTCACGCTCCCAGCGTCGCGGCCGCGTCGTGGATCGCGGCCCGGATGCGGGCGTAGGTCGCACAGCGGCACAGGTTGCCGTTCATCGCGGCGTCGATGTCCGCGTCGGTCGGCTTCGGGTTCTGTTCGAGCAGCGCGGTCGCGGACATGATCTGGCCGGACTGGCAATAGCCGCACTGCGGCACCTGCAGTTTCACCCAGGCGGCCTGTACGGCCTGCGCGGGCTTGCTCTGCAGGCCTTCGATCGTCGTCACCCGTTTGCCCGCGATGCCGGCCAGCGGCAGCACGCACGAGCGCACGGCCTGGCCTTCGAGATGGATCGTGCATGCGCCGCACTGCGCCATGCCGCAGCCGAACTTCGTGCCGGTCAGCCCCGCATGCTCGCGGATCGCCCAGAGGACGGGCATCGACGGATCGGCGTCGAGCGTGACGCTCTTGCCGTTGAGGACAAACGTGGTGGGCATTTTTTTGTCTCCGTGGGGAAAACCCGGCATGCGCCGGATCAGGTGGGAGTGTGCGCGAACGGCCCGTCGTTACGGCTATCCGATCCTGCAAATTTATTGAACAATCCTGCAAATCCCGGGCACGGCGGCGCGCGTTTCGCTATGCTCGCGCGATCCGCAAAACGACACGAGGAACCGCCATGGACATGACCGATATCGCGGCATCGCGCGAATCCGGGCGGCGCGAGCTGGCGTCGCTGATCGGCCGCTTCGCGCCGGCGGACGGCTCGCACGCGACGGCCGTGCCGGCGCTGATGCTGCACCGCCATACGCGTGCGGTCGATCTCGGCTGCGGCGTGTCGCGCGCCGCGCTCGTGATCGCCGCGCAGGGCGCGAAGCGCGTGGTCGTCGCGGGGCAGGCCTACGAATACGACGCGCAGCACTGCCTGATTACGTCGATCGACTTGCCGATCCTGTCGCGCGTCACGCAGGCGTCGCCCGACGTTCCTTATCTTTGCCTGTCGCTGACGCTCGACCTGCAGCGCATCGTCGAACTCGCTGCCGAGATGCGTCTGCCCGAGCCGGAGGCCGGCCCCGAAGGCGAAGGCATCGCTGTCGCCGAGTTGACGCCGCCGCTGCTCGACGCCGCGCTGCGCCTGTTGCGGCTGCTCGATACGCCGGCCGACATCCCGGTGATCGCGCCGCTGATCGAAAAGGAACTGCTGTACCGGTTGATGACGAGCGGGCAGGGCGCGCGCCTGCGTCACATGGCCGTCGCCGGCAGCCACACGCACCGGATCGCGCGCGCGATCGAATGGATTCGCGCCCACTACGCGGAACCGATGCGTGTCGAGACGCTCGCGCAGGCCGTCAACATGAGCGTGTCGTCGCTTCATCATCACTTCAAGCACGTGACCACGCTCAGCCCGCTGCAGTATCAGAAGCAGTTGCGCCTGCACGAGGCGCGCCGGTTGCTGCTGCGCCAGGGCGGCGACGTGGGGTCGGTGGCCGCGACGGTCGGCTACGAGAGCGCGTCGCAGTTCAGCCGCGAATACAGCAGGCTGTTCGGCGCGCCGCCGATGCGCGACGTGGGTCATTTGCGCAGGAAGGAATTGCTCGGTACGTAGTCGGCGCTGCGGGCAGGTCGTCGGCCGATGAGGAGCGACGCGGGCCGTGCGGGCGGCGATGCTCCGTGCACGGCGAACCGCACGGTGCTGCAACCGGCATGCCAGCGGCGCGCGCGTCATATGCGGCGCGGTATCGGGTCGTGCCGCGGCGCGGCCGGCGCGCCGCTGTTCCACCCGTGTATCCCGCGCCGCGCCGCACGCATTCGGCGCTCGCGGCGTCGCCGCGTATCGACGCGCCGAAAATGCGAGAAACGCCATACCACGATGATTTTTTCGCGCCGAAACGACGCTTGCACGCGCAGCTTCGCGCGCGGGAAAGCGGCGTCGACGTCGTTTCCGAGTTGTTTCTCCGGTGTATCGCGCGCCATGCGGACTCACGTGACGCCCGCACGATACGCACATCGAAACGCAATGCGCCGGCGTTCATTACCGGACGATGAAATGAATGTGCAACGTAATAAAACGCCCGATGTGCTGGCGGATACGCGCGAATGCCCGGCGTTTTTCATCGAATATGCGGACCGGTAGAAAGCGGTGCGGCCCGTGCCGGTTTTGCGATTCGTCGCTCTGCGGCATTAACCATCGATGTGCGAGCGAGTCGGGATTTTCACGGATGAATCAATCGTATTTTCGGGTAATCGGTTTGCCGCTGCATGCTTCGTGCAATCGGTCCCGTGCCGTATGCGCGCACGCTTTGCGCGAAGGCGCGCGGCGCGCGAGCGAGCCGTCCGCAACTTGCCGCGCGCCCGCGAAAGCCCGGTGGCAGGCCGTTTTCGGGCGTTGACGTGTCCATTGTTCCGAACCGGCAGCGCGCGATTCTCAACTCTGAAACAGACGTTCGGTAGCACACACATGCGGCGCCGCGCACCGCGTCGCGCGGCCTTCGGTGGGATTGCTTCTCGTCAGTCGATGATCGCCGCAGGCGGCCACCTGTTGCCGCGATACATTCCTGAAACGAAAACCGCATGTTTCCGCGCTGCCCGCGCGCCGTGCCACCCGCAATCGTCGGCGCAATCGTGCGTGGCATGCCGCTTGCGGTATTGACCGCACCGGCGGGCAGTCGACCTGATGCAGTGAAGATTGGGGGGGCGGCAGTCTCGTCAATAAGCAGTCGGGGAACAGCGATGAAGACCACAAGCAGCAGCTTGATCCGCGCATTCTCAGCGCAACGATGGGGTAACCGTACGACTCGCGGCGCAGTGCCGGCGTCGCGAGTGCGTCGTTGCCGGCGTTCCGGTATCCGCGCATTGCGCGTGCTGGAGCCGCTGTCGTTTCGCGCCACCACTGATCGACAGCGGCGCTCTCGTCGACTCACTTCACCCTGATGGACCAGCAGTTCGTATCGGGCCGCTCGATGCCGATGCGCGCGTGCACGTCCATCGACATTTCGATCGCATCGCGGCAATAGCGGCGCGACCCGGACTGTACCGAAAACGCGCGAGCCGGATTATCCGCATGATCGGCGACCGGTAACTCACGAACAACGTTGCTGCGTGACGGTCAGGCGCGCGTGCACGGTTGCGCATTGTTGTCGCGTTGCCGCGATTACGCGGCGATTTTCAGCGGCAGGGCGTTCGCCTTCGGTAAACCGGGTCGTGCATTTTCGCTCGCCGGCAGTGGCGAGCCGCATGCCGGCGCGCGGCGCCGCCCGATATCGAACGACGCACGACGAACGATACGGAACGATGCATTCGTTTTCCGGGTTCGAGACTCGGTTTATTCCGGTGACTTCACCGGTGCGCAAGCCGGTATTCAAAACAATGAATCGCAGGGCCAATAAAACAGCGAATGGGATTTAGGCAATGAGCCGAATTGCGATCGGAGAAACGCTCGTTGCCGATTGAATGGCGGTCCTTGTGTTCAGGGATTGCTCGACGCAGGCAGGCTGAAGGCGTGCAGCTTCCTGCGCTTGTTCCGTCCACGCCGTTTTGGAGTCGACCATGAAGAAGCTTCTGATTGCAGCAGCAGTGATGGCGGTTTCGGGTGCAGCGTTCGCAGCGAGCGGCACCCAGTCGAGCAGCAGTTCGTCGAGCGGCGGCCAGACGATGGCGGGGGTGACCGGCTTCGGTCACTTCACCGCCACCGATTCGGGTGCGGCACTCGGCGCGGCCGGCGCGATGGCCGGCGGCGGCACCAGCGCGGCGGTGTCGTACACCGATCACACCAACACGTCGACGGTGGGCGGCTTCGGCTTCGGCGGCTCGCAGTCCGGCGGGCTGAGCGGCGCGAACGCAGGCTCCAGCGCCTGGACGTTCCGCCACTACTAAGCCGCCGCGCGCAGCGCTCGTCATCGAATGGTGGCGCGGACGCCGGGAATCGCCCCGCACGGGGCGGCCCGGCGATCCGGCCACCGACCTTCGTCATCGCAAGGAATTGCTATGAAAGCCAACGTCTTTTTAGCGACCGCGCTCGCCGTGCTGTCGTCGGCCGCAGCGGCCGCCGGCACGACGACCTTCAACCAGACGCAGTCCGTGGCGTCGGGCGTCTCGGGTTCGGTGCTGGTCGGCACCGGCAGCTATACGAGCAACACGACTTCGGTCGCAGGCGCGAGCGCCGGAAGCACGGTGACGCCTGCGGGCTCGACCGGCACGGCGTCCGCGTACCACGACTCGACGTCGACGGCCGGCGGGTGGGGCACCAACGGCGGCGCGTTCGCGGCTGGCGGCGGGATCGGCGCCGCGGGCTCGTTCGGCGGCACCGCCAATACGACCGAGAACGCGAATGCGTTGTCGGGCGGCGTGACCGCCACGATCGTGCTCGGCGCGAACCACTACACGGCGAGCGGCGGCAACGACGCCGGCATCGCGAACGCGGGTGCGAGCGGGCTGGCCGGCTTCGGCGGATCGTCGACGATCGCGGGCTCGAACCACTACAACACGTCGACCGTCTGGAGTACCGGGCCGGCCGGATCGCCGTCGGCGTCGGGCGGCAGTCAGGGCAGCTCCGGCGCGACGGCCGGCACGCCCTGATTCGGGTGGAAGGGACCAGTTTCCCGGTGACGCTGGTCTCTGTTGCGCCGTTGTCGTCACCGTAAGGAGCTGGCATGAAGCAGAACCTGATTGCCGCCGTCGTGATGCTCACGTCGCTGACGGCGTATGCCGCCGACCGCGCGACCGACGACGTGCAATCGAACGTACAGACGTCAAGTAACACTGAGCAGACAACCAAACCGTCACCGCAACACACGCTGTCGCCGGGCAATGCCGCCGGCGCGCCCGCGGCCCCGCCATCGCAGGGCATGCCGGGCGGTTCGTGGTCGCAGTTGGGCAGCGGCTGGAAGCAGTTCGGGGAAACAGGCAAAGCGGCAGGAACGCAACGGGATTGATGCGGTTGCCTGGGTGGGCGGTCCAACCTCGTCCGGAGATCAAAATGAACAGCAGCAAGATCAGGGCGGCCAGTGCGGCGATGTTCGCGCTGGCCACGATCGGCGCCCATGCGCAGACCGCCGACTCGACTTCAAGCGCGCAGTCCTCGACGTCGTCGACGGCCATCGGCCAGGGCGGCGGCTCGAGCATGAATACCAACGTGACGAGCTCGCGCGGCGGCAATGCGACGAGTGGCAGCACGAGCGGCGTGCGCGGCAGCGGCAATTCGAGCGTGCAGGTCAACTTGACGCTGCCTTCGTCGACGAGCGGCGGCTCGACCGTGACGCCGCAGAGCGCGAGCTCGCTCGCGGCCGGCGCGCCGGGCTCGAGCCCGTACAACACGCAGGTGGCGGAGAACGTCAACTACTCGGGCACGCAGACGATCAAGACGAACCCGGCGATCCAGGCGCCCGGGCTGACGACCACGTTGTCCGATACCTGCATGGGCTCGGTGAGCGTCGGCGTGTCGTTCCCGGGGTTCGGCGCGACCGGCGGCACGACGCTGGTGGATCAGGCGTGCGTGCGACGGCTCGATGCGCGCGAATTTCGCGCGATGGGCTTGACCGACGTCGCGCTGGCGCTGCTGTGCCAGAGCGACGCGAACCGCCGCGCGGTCGAGGCGACCGGCCACCTGTGTCCGGGCACGACCGCGCCGCTCGCGCGCTCGAACGTCGCGCCTGCCGCCGATGCGACCGTCGCCGACGACTTGAAGTTCCGCGATCCGCTCGTGCGCAACCGGATGGGGCTGCCGCCGCTCGATGCGGCTGGGCCGGCGCCTGCGCAGATGCGGGCGGTGGCGGCGAATGCGGGGCAGGCGGGGGCGTCCGTCGCGGGAGCGCCGATCGGCGCGCCGGCTGCGGCGGCGATGCCGGGTGCGGCGCAGGCGGCTGCGGGGAATGGTGCGCAGGCGGCCGCGGTCGTGCCGGGCGTGGCCGCGGTGTCCGCTGCGATGAGCGCGGTGCCCGCTGCAGCGACCGCTGCCGTGTCGCCGAGTGCCGCGACGGTTGCGGACAACGTGTCACGGCCTGCACCGGCACCGGTCGCGGGGGATAAGGTGCCCGCGCCTGCGTCGGTGATTGCGGAGAAGGTTTCGAAGCCCGCACCGATGGTTGCCCAGGAGGCATCGAAGCCCGCACAAGTGGTTGCGGAAAAGGCACCGGCACCCGTCCCGACGGTTGCGGAGAAGGCGGCGGAGCCTGCGTCGATGAGTGCGGAAAAGGCGTCGACGCCTGCAGCAGCGGTTGCGGACAAGGCATCGGCAGCTGTCCCAACGGTTGCTGAGAAGGCATCAGAGCCTGCGTCGGCGATCGCGGAAAAGGCCTCGACGCCTGCACCAGTGGTTGCAGAGAAGGCGTCGGCACCCGTCCCGACGGTTGCGGAGAAGGCGGCGGAGCCTGCGTCGACGATTGCGGAAAAGACCACCGAACCCGCGGCGACCGCCGCCGACAAGGCCCCGATGGTCGCCGACAAGCCCGCAGACCCCGCACCGTCGCTCGCCGCCAACGCGTCCGCGCGCACGCCGGCCGCGACCGACACCGGCGCACCGGCCATGCCGACGGCCGACGCCAACGCAGTCGACCGCGCGCCGCAAGCGCCGATCGCCTCGGCCATGCCTGCCGCCGAAGCCGCCCAGCCCGTGGCGGCGACGGCCCCGAGCGCTGCCGACGCAACGGCCGTGGTCGAATCCGCAGCCGTGCCGGCCGCGGACGTGCCCGCGACAGCCACGCCGGCGATCGACCAGCACGCCGCCCCGTCGGCGCCGCTCGCGCCCGCGCCGACCGTCGTCTCGACGAGCACGTCGTCGTGACCGGCAGCGCGCTTCGATGCAACCGGTATGCCGCCTGCACGGCAAGCGCCGCAACCGGTTGCGCGATGCGCGCGACAGCTTTGACGGGTGTTGGTTCTACCCCGAGGCCAACACCTCTTTTTGCCTGTCGAGGGGACAGGAGGCGCGGATCATGAGGTTCCTTTCGATCGTTCTGCTGCTGGTCGGCGCACACGCCGCCGCGCAGTCGCTGTTTCAGAATCCGGCGGTGTTCGTGATCCTGAACGAACAGAGCGTCGCGAACGCCGCGAGCATCCAGCAGTCGCTGACGACGCTCGGCCGCCCCGACAACACCGCATGCGTGCCGATGATGATGGTCGGCGATCCGCAGACGATCTACATGGTGCCCGAGGAAGGCCACGCGCCTTCATGGCAATCGCCGGTGTACGGCCGCGCCGCGCCGTTCGTCGCGCAGAGCGGCCCGACGCCGACCGGCAAGACGGTCGGCGCGATGCAGCACGCGGACGACATGCAGACGCAGCCCTGGGCCGACGGCAGCACGGTCACGCAGACGATCGCCGGTGCATCGAGTCTGTCGGCATCGGCGCGCGTCGACGACTGGCAAAGCCACGCGCTGGCCGCGATCGAGACGGCGCGCGCCGGCGACGTGACCGTGGACGGCAAGACCTACCGCCGCTATCGCGACGAACTGGACCGGTCCGCGCGGCCCGTCGTCGAACCGCAGATCTATATGCGGCGTGTCGTGTTCTGCCGATAGCGTCATTTTCCCGATCGGACCGGCAGGCCGCGCGCCATGTCGCGCGCCCCGCGCCGACCGACAACGCCATGCGACGAGGCCATCGTGAATCAATGTTGCCGGATCAGATTGTCGAGCCATCCTGAAACCGAGCGGATCGCGTGCATGCCGCCGCCGGTCGCGGCGTCGCGCCATCATGCCGCGCCGTCGCGCCCGCTCGTCTATGTGTCGCCGTATCCGGACGCCGCGCTCGTCGACTGTCTCGCGTCGCGCGGCTGGGACGTCTCGCGCGCCAAGTCCGTTGCGGACGCACTCAACCTCGTGAAGGCGAACCGCCTGCATGCGGGAATCGTCGACTTCACCGCGTTCAATATGCGTGACGCGGCGCGTGACGCGGCCGCGTTCGAGGCGCTGCTGCGCGACCCGCACGTCGGCTGGGTCGCGCTCGCCGACGACGCGCTGCTGCGCGATGTCGCGCTCGCGCGCCTGATCCGCCAGTGCTGTTTCGGCTTCGCGTCGCGCGCCGCGGGCTGCAAGACGATCGGCTATCTCGCCGGCCATGCGTACGGGATGCTGAAGCTCGCGCACGCCGACCCGGCCGCGCTCGCGATGCCACCCTGCGACACGATGATCGGCGCATGCGACGCGATGCGGCGCCTGTTCTCGACCATCCGCAAGGTGGCGAACACCGACGCTGCGGTGTTCATCGCCGGCGAATCCGGGACGGGCAAGGAGTTGACCGCCCGCGCGATCCACCGGCATTCGTCGCGCGCCGACGCGCCGTTCGTCGCGGTGAACTGCGCGGCCATTCCGCCGACGCTGCTGCAGGCCGAACTGTTCGGCCACGAGCGCGGCGCGTTCACGGGCGCGCACCAGCGCAAGATCGGCCGGATCGAGGCCGCGCACGGCGGCACGCTGTTTCTCGATGAAATCGGCGACATGCCGTTCGAGAGCCAGGCGAGCCTGCTGCGCTTTCTGCAGGAAGGCACGATCGAGCGGCTCGGCGCGCACGCGTCGGTGCCGGTGGACGTGCGGATCGTGTCCGCGACGCACGTCGATCTGGAGGCGGCGATGCAGGCCGGGCGCTTTCGCCCCGATCTGTATTACCGCCTGTGCGTGCTGCGTATCGACGAGCCACCGCTGCGTGCGCGCGGCCGCGACATCATGCTGCTCGCCGATCACGTGCTGCAGCGCTATCGGGGCGACAGCCCGCACCGGATTCGCGGCTTCATGCCGTGCGCGATCGAGGCGATTCACGACTATGCATGGCCGGGCAACGTGCGCGAGTTGATCAACCGGATTCGCTTCGCGGTCGTGATGACGAACGGCCCGCTGATCTCGGCCGACGATCTCGAGTTGAGCCAGTACCGGTTGCGCCGCCCGCCGACGCTCGTGGAGGCGCGCCGGCAGGCGGAGCGCCGCACGATCGAGGAGATGCTGCTGCGGAACCGTCGCCAGCAGCATGCCGACGTCGCGGCGCAGCTCGGCGTGTCGCGCGCCACGCTGTACCGGCTGATGACCACGCACGGCCTGCACGGCTGACGCGGCGCGTGCGCGCGCAGCGGGCGGCGGCCTGCGTCAGGGACCGCGCGGAAAAACTCACTCGTGGGGCCAGCGCAAGCCCTTTATTGGCGTGAACAGGCCCTAAGCCGGGCGCTCGAAATCCGATTCGATCCAGCGTGCGGCGCTGGCCTTGTTGAGCTTGAATCCCGCCGACACCTTCGCGTCGGCCAGCAGTTCGCCGTACGGGTCGAACGCCTTCAGTTCGGCATACGGCTCGAACTCGTCCGGCACGATGTCGAGCGTCACCGACACCTCGATGCCGTCGTCGCGCTGCACGGTCACTTCCTTGTGCAGCATCGCGCGGCGCTGCTGCTCGTGACGCATCAGCACTTCGGTCGCGGTTTTCACTAGCGTGCGGAACGCGTTCGCATCCATCGGCTTCGGGTTCTTCTTGTCGCGGCCCATCGTCCACGGGCCGACGAGTGCGGGCTCGGCCTCGCCGTCCTTGATCATTTCGACGGCCCAGCCGTCGTCGTCCTCGTTCTTGATGATGCGGGCCGTCCAGCCGTTGTCGCGCCAGAGGCCGTCTTCGTGGATGGTGGTGTCGTCGGAGTGCAGATCGGATTCGGTCATGGAAGAAGCAGGGGGCCGGCCGACGGCGCACGGCCGGGCGTGCGCAGCCGTCGGCCGGTCGTCCGGAATGGCATGCTGGGCCGCAATTTTACCGCGCCGGCAAGCGGCGCGGCCCGCACGGCCCGCAACGTCGGCCGTCCGGACGATGCGCGCGTCCGCGATCGCGTACGACGATCGAAATATCAAACTCGTATTACGTCCCTGGGCGTCCATCTATACCGCGTCCGATATCCCGGCCGCGCGCCGTTTCATAGAATGACGTTGGGATAAAAATATCCCGCCCGCGGAGTCACCGCCCAACCGGCCGCGTCGCGACGTGTCGCGTCGCGCGGCCACGCGAACCTTCAGGAACCACGCATGGGGAAATTCAACATTCGCACCGTTTTCGCGTACGACTGGCCGCTGACGCTGGCCGGCGTCGAGCATATCGCCGGCGACGCGTGCGCGATCGCGCTCGTCGGCGCCTATCGGAGCCCGTCCGACATGGTCGCGGCGCTGGCCGATGTCGACTGCGATATCGCGCTGGTTGACTATTCGATCCGCGGCGGCCCGCAGATGGACTGTCTGGCGCTGCTCGCGTGGTTGCGGCGCATGCGCCCGGGCGTCGGGACGGTCGCGCTGGTCGGCAGCGAGAGCCCGGTGATCCTGCGCTCGATCGTCGCGCAGGGCTGCCCGAGTCTCGTCAGCAAGTTCGACGATGTCGGCCACATCGTCACGGCGATCCATTCGACCTACAGCGGCGGACGCTATGTGTCGCCGCTCGTGCGCGGCGCGCTCGATACGATTGCCGAACAGGACGGGCCGCCCGTCAAGCTGTCGACGCGCGAAATCGAGGTGATCCGCCTGTATCTCGACGGCATGCCGATCAAGACGATCGCGCAGCGGCTGAACAAGGGCAAGCAGACGGTCAGTGCGCAAAAGATCAGCGCGATGAAGAAGCTCGGCGTGAACAACGATGTCGAGCTGATTCAACGGGCGGCCGCACTCGGCTTCGGCGGCGGACAGGCTGCGGGGCGGCTGCGCGGCGCGGGTGCGGTATCGGTGATGCAGCGCGAATGACGATGCCGACGCGTATGCGCGATGTCGATGGCGGCAAGGTCGCGCGGTGGGGCGGTATGCGATCGGCCGTGAACGCCGATCGGTGGGAAGGGTGAATGAGCGGAGTGGGCCGAATGCGCCGAGCGGGCTAAACGGACGAAGGGATCTGAACGGCCGCGGCCGATACATCTTCGATCGACGTGCGCCCCGCGGGGACGGCCGGGCAATTGCGTAACCGGCCGCGACACGAGACGCCAGTTCGCCGCGCGATCGTCGCCGCGCAAGCGGGCGTTCGCGCCTATGAAGCGCACGTGCGTGCGTCGTCGCATCGACACCGCCCGCAACCGAATGTGAGCCCCGGCCAGCCACCCGACGCGAGCGCGCCGGGTGCAGCAGCGCGCCGCAAGCGCGCCGGTATCAGGCCGGTATCAGCCCGTCATGCCGGCAACGAGAACCGCGTGACCGCGTCGCGCAGCGCCTCGGCCTGGTCGCGCAGCGAATGCGCGGCAGCGGCCGCCTGCTCGACGAGCGCCGCGTTCTGCTGCGTGACCTGATCCATCTCGCCCACCGCGCGGTTGACCTGTTCGATGCCGGCGCTTTGCTCGCGCGACGCGTGGCTGATCTCGTCGAGGATTTCGTTGACGCGGCGCACCGACTGCACGATCTCGGTCATCGTTTCGCCGGCGTGCGTGACGAGCGTCGCGCCGTGCTCGACCGTTTCGTTCGACGACACGATCAGCGACTTGATTTCCTTCGCCGCCGTGGCCGAGCGTTGCGCGAGCGAGCGCACCTCGGCCGCGACCACCGCGAAGCCGCGGCCCTGCTCGCCCGCGCGCGCCGCTTCGACGGCCGCGTTCAGCGCGAGGATGTTGGTCTGGAACGCGATCCCGTCGATCACGCCGATGATGTCGCCGATCTTGTGCGAGCGGGCCGTGATCTCGTTCATCGTGCGCACGACGTCGTCGACCACCTCGCTGCCGCGCGTCGCGACCTGCGCGGCCTGGCCTGCCAGCGTTGCGGCCTGCGCCGCGCTGTCCGCGTTCTGTTTCACGTTGGCGGTCATCTCGTCCATGCTCGATGCGGTCTGCACGAGGGCGGCTGCCTGCTCCTCGGTGCGCTGCGACAGGTCGGTGTTGCCCGATGCGATCTCGCTCGCGCCGACGTTGATGTTCTCGGTGCCGGCCCGCACCCGCGACACCATGTCGATCAGGCCGCTCTGCATCGAATGCAGCGCGTGCAGCAGGCTGCCGCGATCGTCCTGCTTCACCGTCACGCGCGTGGTGAGGTCGCCCTGGGCGATGCGCTGCGCGGCGTCGAGCGCAGTCTCGAGTTCGCCGCCGAGGTTCGCACGCACGCTCTTCAGCACCAGCACCATCACGACGGTCGCGGCCGCGCCGAGCACGGCCGTCATCACGAGCCAGCGGCCGACGCTCGCGAGCACCGCCGCATAGACGTCGTCCATGTACATGCCCGTCACCAGATACCAGTCCCACGGCGCGAAGCGCTGCACCGCGCTGGTCTTGGCCTGCGGCTTGTCGGCGCCCGGCTTCGGCCACATGTATTCGACGAAGCCCTTGCCGCCGTCCGCGTTGCCGGCCTTCACGATCTCGATGAACAGATGCTTGCCGTCCGGGTCGGTGAAGTTCGACACGTCCTTGCCGTTGAGCTCCGTCTTGATCGGATGCATGACGATCGCCGGCTTCGAGTCGTTGATCGAGATGTAGCCGTCGGTGCCGTAGCGCATCGCGGCGATCGCTTCGAGCGCCTTCTGTTTCGCGTCGGCTTCGGACAGCGCGTTCTGCTGCGACAGCTTGTAGAAGTGATCGGCGACGTTGGTTGCCTGCGCAACCAGCGTGGACAACTGGTCGCGGCGGTCTGCCGTCATCGACGTGCGCGTCTGCCACGCGCCGATCCCGGCGATCATGAGCAGGCCGAGCCACAGGATGACGATCATCGAAGCGAGTTTCTGGTTCAGGGAAAGGGTGCGCATGGGTATCAGGTCGGTCGGTCAAGCAGGCGCGCCGGGACGGCCTAGCGGTTTACTTCTGGTTTACTTGTTTGTCGGCTCGACGCGACCGTTCCCGTAGGCGGGAAATCCCTTAGATGTCTTGCGAACGTCGCATGCCGGCCTGCGGTCATCCCTGCATATGCATAGGTTGTGTGGCTATACTGTCTGACGATTGCGGCCATGCGCCGGGCCGGCGAGCGGCCCGCGTGGCGGCATTGAACGAGGCGAAAGGAGGCAGCGATGCGGATTCTGGTGGTAGGGGCCGGCGCGGTCGGCGGATATTTCGGCGGACGCCTCGCGGCGGCCGCGCGCGACGTGACGTTCCTGGTGCGCGAAGGTCGCGCGGCGGCGCTCGCGCGCGATGGTCTGATGATTCGCAGCCCGCGCGGCGACCTGACGCTCGCCAATGTGCAGACGTTACGCACCGGCGACGCGGCCGCGCCGTTCGATCTGGTGCTGCTCAGCTGCAAGGCGTACAGCCTCGACGACGCGATCGCGTCGTTCGCGCCGTTCGTCGGGCCGTCGACGTTGATTCTGCCGATGCTCAACGGGATGCGTCATCTCGACGTGCTGCGCGAGCGGTTCGGCGCGGAGCGGGTGCTGGGCGGACTGTGCGTGATCGCGGCGACGCTCGATCGCGAGCAGCGGATCGTACATCTGAACGACACGCACGGCCTCTCGTTCGGCGAACTCGGCGGCGGCGAATCGGCGCGCGTGCGCGCGGTGGCCGACGTGCTCGGCGGCGCGGGCTTCGACGCGACGCTCAGCGACGACATCGTCGCGCGGATGTGGGACAAGTGGGTGTTCCTCGCAACCCTGGCCGCAAGCACGTCGTTGTTTCGCGGTTCGGTCGGCGATATTCTCGCCGCGCCGGACGGACGCCGCCTGCTCGAGGCCATGCTCGACGAGTGCAGCGCGATTGCCGCGCACAACGGTTATCGCCCGGAGCCGGCCGCGATCGAGCGGATGCAGCGAATGGTGCTGACGCCGTCGCCGCTGACCGCATCGATGCTGCGCGACGTCGAGAACCGCGCGCGCGTCGAAGCCGATCACGTGCTCGGCGATCTGCTCGCGCGATGCGACCCGCATGCGGCAGATGCGCTGTCGTTGTTGCGCATCGCGTACAACCATCTGAAGACTTACGAGGCGCGCGTCGCGCGGGAAAGCGCGGCTGCTTAGTGGCTGTTGCGGGTCACACGATGCGCGTGGTCGTGTACGGCCATCGGCTAAACCGGATCCTTGCTCGGCGGCCCGTCCGGTTGTTGCGGATTCTCGTGAGGGTGGCCGGGCGCCGGCGGCGACAACGGGTCGTCTTCCGGATCGCGGTTCGGGTCGGCCGGGGGCTCGGGCATCGGGGTAGTGTGATCCATGGAGAGCTCGCGCAATGCGTGACAGGGGAAGCGGACGGCGCGGTGAGCGCGCCTCGTCTTCGTTATAGGCAATCGGGCACGCGTTTGCAGTGCGATTGCCTGCGATATTCGCTCGGCGGTTGATATCGCACCGAATCTCGGACCTTGCGCTGGCGGCGCGCGTCGACGTCAGCGCAGATCGGCCGGCGTATCGACGTCGCGCACGATGCCCGGATCGTCGACGTCGAGCAGCTGCACCGGCGCGCTGGCGAACAGCGCGCGGGCGCCCGTATCGCCGTCGAGCGCGGCGAGCGCATCGTAATGGTGCAGGGCAAAGCCGACCGGATGACCGCGCACGCCACGATGCATCGGCGCGACGATCGACGCGCGATCGGCATCTAGCGCGCGCGTGACGGCTTCGTAGGTGGATGCGGCGATCCACGGCATGTCGGCGAGCGCGACGAGCCAGCCGGTCGCGTCCGGCGCCCCGCGCACGCCGGCTGCGAGGCTCGCGCCCATGCCGCGCATCGCGTCGGGCGCGTAGACGACCTGGCAGCCGGCTTCGTTCAGCAACATCGCGAGTTTTTCGGCGCCGGGACGCACGACGGCGACGACGTCCGCCGTCGCCGCCGCAAGGTGCCGCGCAGCGGCGACCGCGACCGGCGTGCCGTCGGGCAGCCGTGCGAGCAGCTTGCTGTGCAGCCCCGTTGGATCGAAGCGTTGACCAAGACCGCCGGCGAGCAGGACGCCGGTGGCGAGTGACGCATAGGACATCGGCGCGGGGAGAGGAGGGCAGGTGGGCCGATTGTGCGGGAGCGGTCGGCGATCGGCAAGTGCCGATGTTACCGACGCAGGCGGATGGGTGGCGGAAAGAATGTCGGCGAGCGGTTGCGTTCGTGCATGGTCGCGTCGAGCGCAGCGGATTGCACGTGCTGAGCCGTGCATCGCCGCGTAGGCGCGGACGCCGCTCGCGTTACCGATGATCGTGACGATAGTTGTGCGGCTGGCGGCTGGCGGCTGGCGGCTGGCGGCTGGCGAGTGCGACCGGCGACCGGCGACCGGCGACCGGCGACATGCGCCGCGACGCGCGTGCTCGCGCTGCCGGCATCGGCGTTCGCGGCCGGATGCGAACGAATCCGGCCGCGCGGCGCCGCTGCGCGTCAATCGATCCCGTGGAACACCGCGTCCTCCGGCCCGAGATACGCAGGCGGGCGCCACGTCGCGTCGCGCATCGAGTGCTGGACCAGATTCTCGACGCCGAGCAGCACCGCGAAGATCGCCATTCGCACGGGGATGCCGTTGTCGGTCTGGCGGAAGATTGCGAGGCGCGGATCGCGGTTCAGGTCGACGGACAGGTCGTTCGCGCCGGGCCGGCTGTCGCGCGGCAGCGGGTGCATGATCAGCGTGTCGGGCTTGCATACGGAGTCGACGAGAGCCTGGTTGATCTGGAATTCCGGCGTGTAGCCTTCGAACGATTCGTCGGTGAAGCGCTCCTTCTGGATCCGCGTCGCGTAGACGACGTCCGCGCCGCGCAGTCCGGCGGCGAGGTCGTTGGTCTGCTCGATCACGTGACCGTTCGTCGTGATCTGATCGATGATGTACGCGGGCATCTCGAGCGTCGGCGGCGACACCAGCGTGAACTTCAGCCCGCGATACAGCGCCAGCAGCTTGACGAGCGAATGGACGGTGCGGCCGTATTTCAGGTCGCCGACGAGCGCGATATGCGCGCCGTCGACGATCTTGCCCAGGCGCGAGAATTCGCGCTGGATCGTGTAAAGGTCGAGCAGCGCCTGGCTCGGGTGCTCGCCGGGGCCGTCGCCGCCGTTGATCACCGGCAGGTTGGTCGCGCGCGCGAATTCGGCCACCGAGCCCTTCTCCGGGTGGCGGATCACGAGGGCGTCGACGTAGCCGGCCATCACGCGGCTCGTGTCGTAGATCGATTCGCCCTTGGCCATCGACGAGAACGTGAAGCCGGTGGTGTCGCACACCGAGCCGCCGAGCCGGCAGAACGCCGCCCCGAACGACACGCGCGTGCGGGTGCTCGCTTCGAAGAACAGGTTGCCGAGCACCGCGCCCTCGAGCACGCGCGAAATCTTGTGGCGGCGCGCGATCGGCTGCATCACGTCGGCGACGCGGAACAGCGCTTCCACCGAGTCGCGCGAGAATTGGTCCACCGAGATCAACTGCGGCTTGCCTTCGAACAGGAACTGCTTCGCGAGGCCTTGCTTGTCTACGCTTTGCGTATAGTCTTCGCCATCCGGGCCCGCCCGCCCGACGATTTCCGAGACGAAGCGCTCGACGATCTCGGGCATGCCGCGCGATTCCTGCGAATCGTCGGGCAGCAGCCACGTATCGAGCGCACGGCGGCTCACGCCGATGCGGCTGGCGAACGCTTCGCGCGTCATGTTGAGGCGGCGCATCGCGTCGCGCAGGAAGGCTTGCTGGGGAACGGTCATCGGCGGCACCCTGGTGGAAAATATACGCGATGCGTATATTAGTTCGGGCGACGACGAAGTCAAGCAAAATCTGCGCGGCCGCGACGCTGCGTGCACTGGCGCGCGGCGGGCGTCTCCGTATAATCCGTTCAGGCCCCGTGTTCCGCATGCCGCGGGACGCGCCGCCTGACACGATCTGCCCGGTCGGGCTTGTTGACTCGAAGGAGAATGAGAATGACGCGTACGATTGCTGCAATGCTGCTGGTGGTGACCGCCGCGCTCGCCGGTTGCAATACCGTGGCCGGCATGGGGCAGGATATTTCGAAGGGCGGCCAGGCGATCAGCGATACGGCTGAGAAGGCGAAGTAAGCCGAACGGTTCCGGCCTGCGCGGAACACACCGGCCCGTCCCGCCGTTGCGGGGCGGGCCGGTGTTTTTTGCGGCCCGCGATAGAGGCCGCGTCACGCCGAACGCGGCGTCAGGCGCTTTCGACGAAGGCGTAGCGGCCGTCGATCTTGCGCGGCGAAAACCAGCCGAAGTCGGGGAACATCCGGTTGCGGACGAACCACACGTAGCCGACCAGGATCACGGTGACGGCGAGGCTCGGCAGCGCGGCGGACGGATCGCGACCGAGCGCGGCGATGGTTTTCGGCAGTTGTAGCAGCGACAGAACGATGAACGCGTGATACGCGCCGACGCGGTGAGTCGCGAAGCCCCAGATGAACAGCAGCGACAGCGACACGGTCAGCGCACCGAACAGCAGCGTCGCGCCGATGCCGAGCCCACCGGCGGCGAACACGTAGGCGAGTGCGACGCTGATCAAAAGCTGCGCGACGCCCAGCCCGACCAGGATGCGCGTGTGCACGCGGTTTCTCCAACACAGCGCGGGATCGGGGCGCGACGCGATCAGGCGCGCGAGCAACTGTTCCTTGAGACCGTGGCCCGCCAGCTCGGCGAGCACGTCGGCTTTCCTCGCGCCCGCGGACAACAGCGCCGCGATGCGTGTTTTGGCTTCCTTCTTGTTCATGGCGATGCGTATGCGTTCGGTGGTCGAATGGCCAGGCCACGCGAATATTGCATCTTGCGCGACGCGGCGCAACGGTTTTGCCGCGCGCCGACACATTCCTACAATCGTTACCGTTGGCCGGTCACGCGGGATGCGCAGCGGACCGGATCACTCGGCGATCTGCGATGCGGACGCGTCCGCTTGCGCTGCCGGTCGCCGCGTCGCCGCATCACGCCGCCGCGTCGCGCCTACGAGCATCGCCGCGACGACGAGCGCAACGCCGAGTACCTGCGTGCCGCCGAGCGTCTCACCGAACAGCGCCACCGCGAACAGCACGGCCGAGACCGGCGCGACGGCGGTGAACAGCGCCGCTTCGGTGCCGCTCGTGCGCGCCGAACCCGCGTACCAGCATACGTAGCCGAGCACGGTCGGCACCAGTGCGTAATACGCGATCGCACCGACGGCGCCGAGCGTCCAGCCGCTCGCCAGCGCATGCCATTCGAACGCGGCCGGCACGAGGGCGAGCACGAAGCCGAGCCCCGACATCGCGGCAGACAGCGCGAGCGGCGACAGCGGCGTCGACAGCCGCCGGTTCAGCAGGATGAACACGGCTTCGCATGCGACGGCGGCCAGCACCAGCGCGTTGCCGGCGAGCGTGCGCAGCGACGGCATGGCCTGCCCCGGCGCGAACGTGACGGTCAGCACGCCGGCGGTGGCGAGTGCGGCCGCGCACCAGTCGCGCGGCGTCTGGCGCTCGCGCAGCACGACGGCCGCGATCAGCGTCGACATCGCCGGCAGCGTGCCGAGCATCACGCCCGCATCGATCGGCGACGACAGTTTCGTGCCGCCGATCAGCAGCACCGTGTAGCCGACGCCGCCGGCCGCCGCCTGGACGACCAGCAGGATCGCGTCGCGTGTCGACACGCGCGGCCATCGTGCGCGCTGGATGCGCATCAGCGCGAGCAGCAACGGCGTTGCGATCAGGAAGCGCAGCGCGGTGGCGGTGAACGGCGGCAGGCCGCCGGCCGCGATGCGGCTCGCGATGACGGTGCTGCCGACGCCCGCCATCGCGGCGGTCAGATAGAGATAGCCGATCAGTCGTGTGTTCATGCGGCGCATCATCGCGGGTGACGATGCGGCCGTCTTGAATGAAATTGCGGGGGTGTTCGGGGCTGTGAGG
>NZ_PQMX01000087.1:0-21758 GCF_004368385.1 Burkholderia sp. B10
ACCCTCTTTGCCTGATGACCATAGCGAGTCGGTCCCACCCCTTCCCATCCCGAACAGGACCGTGAAACGACTCTACGCCGATGATAGTGCGGATTCCCGTGTGAAAGTAGGTAATCGTCAGGCTCCCTAAGCCGAGAACCCCCGCCTGAACAGGCGGGGGTTTTTGCATTGGCGCGGCAGAAAGAGCACTCGGCCAGTTGCATCGGCTCGAGTCGGCGGGATCGAACGAACCCGGTCGGTTTGCGATAGCTTGGTGATGTGCCCAGGACCGACTCGCTAGAAGCCACGCTGCTCACCAGGTTCACGACGAGTCGGCCCATATCCCCTGATCGTCACGCTGCCGCGGAACTGCTCATCGCCGGAACGCGCGATGCATCAAGCTGGCGATATCTGCGATGCATGTCCGGCGGCCACGCGCCAACGATCTCCTACTGGGCGCCACAGCCCCGCACGGCGATTATGGCAGTGACTATCATCCCGCCAACCGCTGTCTCCCCATCGCCGGAGTGCCGTCATGCAATTTGATACGATGGAAATAGGATCGATGGTCGCTGCCATCGGCGTTACCTTGAATCGAAACAGGGCGGGGCAATGAATATTGGCGACGCATCGCGTGAATCAGGCGTCAGCGCAAAGATGATCCGGTATTACGAGCAGGTCGGCCTTCTCGCACCCAGCAAGCGGAGCGATGCCGGTTACAGGCTCTACGGTCCGGACGAAATCCATACGCTGCGTTTCATCAGACAGGCGCGGCGGCTCGGCTTTCTCGTCGAGGATATCCGCAAGCTGCTGACGCTCTGGCAAGACCGGTCGCGGGCCAGTGCCGAGGTGAAGTCGATCGCGCTCGAACATGTGGCCGAGCTCGACAAACGCATCGCCGAATTGACCGACATGCGCGATACGCTCGCCGATCTGGCCGCGCACTGTCACGGTGACGGGCGACCCGAATGCCCGATTTTGGCGCGTCTGGCCGAACCGGTAGGCGAACCAGATTAGTGCATGTCTTCCAGGTCGCGAAAGACCCAGAAGCCAATTCGTAGAAAAATCAATGCATTACGAATGTCGCCTCACGATCCATTCCAAATTGGAATGGCAGCCATGCACGCATTTCACTGGCAACTTGGTGCAGCCCCGCTATAATTCGGGATAACCCTATACGGGAAATCCCTGAATCTCGATTCGCCAGGGGTCCCCCTTCCTTGGAGAACATCATGATCGCCTACATCGTTGAAAAGCTGAGCAACTGGTTCGAAACCGCCGAGCGCGAGCGCCGCGAAGCTTACCTGGCTACCTCGTCGGACATCGTCCAGCTCGAGAGCCGCATCCGTTCGCTCGAAACGAACGGCTACTCGCTGTAATCGAAGCAGTTGTCCGGTGCCGCGTGGCGCCGAATGAAAAGCAAGCCCCGTATTGACGGGGCTTTGTCTTTTTTGCGCCGCGGATCTGGCGGAATCGTCAGCGGGGCGCTATGGTATGGACCTGCTTTTCACCGGAAAAACGATCATGCGCTGGCATCCTGATGTGCGTCACCTTGCTTCCCGCGCGCGTCTCGGTCTGGGCGCTGCGGTGCTCATCCATGCGGTGGCCGCCGGCGCCGCCGCTTCGTCTGCGTCCCAGGCGTTGATTCTCGACACGCAACGCGGAATCGTCGATGGCAAGGGTGGCCTGGTGCTGCAAACGGCGCCGCTGTCGTCGGAGCCGATCGTCGAGCCCGCCGGCATACGCGCGCCGGCAGGACAAGGCGCGAATTCGTCGGTGCCGCTATTCGTTGCGCCCTATATCAACGTGCCCGGCTGGAACGTCGGGCCGGCGAATCAGCCGCGCCCGGCGCCGAGACCGCAGCCCTGAGGCGGCCCACGCGTTCAATTGCCGCGGTGTTCGATCTGATACCGCGCGCCACTGTCCTGTCCCAGGCGTTCGACGAGATACGGCAGCACTTCTTTCATGCTTTGCGCGAGCGTGTACGGCGGATTCAGGATGAACATCCCGCTGCCGTACAGGCCGAGTCCGTCCGCGGGCGGGTTCGACACCGTCAACGTCAAATGCAGCCAATTGTTCGGCTGCAGACGCTTGAGCTGTTCCGGAAAACGCTGCGACTCCATTCTCGCAACCTGCGGGTACCAGATCGCGTAACAACCGGTCGCGAAGCGCTTCAGGCATTCCGTCACGCAGCTGATGGTGCGCGCGTAGTCCTTCTTGTCCTCGTAGGACGGATCGATCAACACGAGCGCCCGTCGCGGCGGCGGCGGCAGCAGCGCCTTGATGCCCTCGAAACCGTCGCCGGCGAAGATCATCGCGCGACGCCCCGCATCGCGGAAGTTGTGACGCAACACGTCGATCTCCGTCGTGTGCATTTCGAACAGGCGCATCCGGTCCTGGTCGCGCATCAGTCGCCACGCGAGATACGGCGAGCCGGGGTAGTAGTGCAGTTCGCCGTCGGCGTTCAGTGCGCGCACTTCGTCGATGTAGTCGCTCAGCGCCTCCGGTACGCCCTTGTCGTTCCACAGCGGGCCGATGCCGGTGTCGAATTCCCCCGTCTTGGCCGCATAGCCGTCGCGCAGCGAATACACGCCGGCGCCGGCATGGGTGTCGACGTACCAGTACGACTTGTCCTTCTTGTTCAGATAGCGCAGCAGCTGGACGACGACGGTGTGCTTGAGCACGTCCGCGTGGTTGCCTGCGTGAAAACCGTGACGATAGCTGAGCATGACGAGCTGCCTGGAACGAGAGATGAATCGATGAAAGCGTGCGGTCGCGCGCGACGGTCGGGTCGCGCGCCGATGCGGCCGCGTATTGTACGCGACTGGTACGCGACTGCACGTGAGTCGCCTTACTCGTATGCGTCGCCGACGACGTCGTCGATGCGTTGCTTGAGCTCCGGCGTGAGCTTCGTCGCGACCTCGACGGCGCGCATGTTGTCGCCGATTTGCTCGAGCCGCGACGCCCCCGTAATGACCGAGCTCACGCGCGGATTCGCGAGCACCCATGCAATCGCCAGCTGCGCGGTGCTGCATCCGAGTTCCGCCGCGATGTCGCCGAGCCGCTCGACCACCTCGTTGCGAGCGCGGTCCGTGAGCCGCTCGCGCAGCCAGTCGTAGCCGTGCAGCTCGGCGCGGCTGCCCGGCGGCACGCCGTTGCGGTACTTGCCGGTGAGCAGGCCCGATGCCAGCGGGCTCCAGGTCGTCAGCCCGAGCCCGCAGTCGTCGTAGAGCCGCGCATATTCCTGCTCGACCCGCGTGCGATGAAACAGGTTGTATTGCGGTTGCTCGACCACCGGCTTGTGCAGATGATGGCGCTCGGCGATTTCATACGCGGCGCGGATGTCGTCGGCATTCCATTCGGAGGTGCCCCAATACAGCGCCTTGCCGCGCACGATCATGTCGCTCATCGCCCAGACGGTCTCCTCGATCGGCGTGTTCGGGTCCGGCCGATGGCAGTAGACGAGATCGACGTAGTCGAGCTGCAGCCGCCGCAGCGAGCCGTCGATCGCATTCAGCAGGTACTTGCGGTTCAGCGTGTGGTACTGATTCGGCGCTTCCGCGAGGCCCCAGAAGAACTTCGTCGACACGAGGTAACTGACGCGCGGCCAGCCGAGCGACTTGAGCGCCTGGCCCATGATCTCCTCGGATTTCCCGCCCGCATAAACTTCCGCGTTGTCGAAGAAATTGACGCCGGCATCGCGCGCCGCTGCGAGACATTCGCGGGCCGCCCGCTGATCCACCTGATTGCCGTAGGTCACCCACGAGCCGAGCGACAGTTCGCTGATCTGCAGGCCGGAGCGGCCGAGCCGTCGATAGTGCATACCAACCTCCGCGAGTCGTAACCGACCTTAAGCTTAGGCGTTTTGCGCGCGAACGGCGGGACCGATCGTGCACAATAGCGGCTGGCTCGCCCGCACGGACAGGCTATGACGGCTGCTGCTGCGGCGCGCGATTTTTCGAACGGGTAACGTAAGGAGACGGACATGGCAGCAGACCTGAATGGCAAGACCGCAGTCGTCACGGGCGCCGCGAGCGGCATCGGCAAAGAAATCGCGCTGGAGCTGGCGAAGGCCGGCGCGGCCGTCGCGATCGCAGATCTGAACCAGGACGGCGCGAACGCGGTGGCCGACGAGATCAACAAGGCCGGCGGCAAGGCGATCGGCGTCGCGATGGACGTCACCAACGAGGACGCGGTGAACAGCGGCATCGACAAGGTCGCCGAGACGTTCGGCTCGGTCGACATCCTGGTGTCGAACGCGGGCATCCAGATCGTCAACCCGATCGAGAACTACTCGTTCGCCGACTGGAAGAAGATGCAGGCGATTCACGTCGACGGCGCGTTCCTGACGACCAAGGCCGCGCTCAAGCACATGTACAAGGACGACCGCGGCGGCGTCGTGATCTACATGGGCTCGGTGCACTCGCACGAGGCGTCGCCGCTGAAGTCGGCGTACGTGACGGCCAAGCATGGGCTGCTGGGGCTCGCGCGCGTGCTGGCGAAGGAGGGCGCGAAGCACAACGTGCGCTCGCATGTGGTGTGTCCGGGCTTCGTGCGCACGCCGCTGGTCGACAAGCAGATTCCGGAGCAGGCGAAGGAGCTCGGCATCAGCGAAGAAGAAGTGGTGAAGAAGGTGATGCTCGGCAACACGGTGGACGGCGTGTTCACGACGGTGCAGGACGTCGCGCAGACGGTGCTGTTCCTGTCGGCATTCCCGAGCGCCGCGCTCACCGGCCAGTCGTTCGTCGTCAGCCACGGCTGGTTCATGCAGTGACGTGGCGGCCGCCACTGCGCGGGCCGTCGCGGCGCTCTCGCGCGCAGCGCATATGCAACGGCACAAAAAAACGCGCTCCATGGAGCGCGTTTTGCGTTTCGGCGCAGTCGGCAGCAGGCGGCGATGACGGCCGCCTTGCCGCCGCCGACTTACTTCAGCACCGCGGCGATGGCGTTCGCGACCGCGTCGAGGTTGCGCGTATTCAGCGCAGCCACGCAGATCCGGCCGGTGCCGACCGCGTAGATGCCGAATTCTTCGCGCAGACGATCGACTTGCGCCGACGTCAGTCCCGAATACGAGAACATCCCGCGTTGCGCGTTGATGAAGCTGAAGTCGCGCTCGACGCCGCTCGCCTTCAGGCGCTCGACGAGGCCGTTGCGCATCGCGCGGATGCGGTCGCGCATTTCGCCCAGTTCCTGCACCCACGATGCATGCAGTTCCGGCGATGCGAGCACCGCTGCGACGACGGCGCCGCCATGGGTCGGCGGGTTCGAGTAGTTGGTGCGGATCACGCGCTTGAGCTGCGACAGCACGCGCGTCGCTTCTTCCTTGCTCGACGTGATGATCGACAGCGCGCCGACGCGCTCGCCGTACAGCGAGAACGACTTCGAGAACGACGACGACACGAACGCGTTCAGGTCGGCGGCTGCGAACAGGCGCACGGCAGCCGCATCGGCGTCGATGCCGTCGCCGAAGCCTTGATACGCGATGTCGAGGAACGGCACGAGGTTGCGCGCCTTGACGACGTCGACGACCTGCTGCCATTGCGCTTCGGTCAGATCCACGCCGGTCGGGTTGTGGCAGCACGCATGCAGCACGACGATCGTGCCGGCCGCATAGCCGTTGAGCGCCGCCAGCATCGCTTCGAAGTTCACGCCGTGGGTCGCCGCGTCGTAGTACGGATATGCGACGACTTCGAAGCCGGCCGCTTCGAACAGCGCGCGGTGGTTTTCCCAGCTCGGATCGCTGATCGCGACCTTCACGTTCGGGTTCACGGTGCGCAGGAAATCGGCGCCGATCTTCAGCGCGCCCGTGCCGCCCAGCGCCTGCGCGGTGACCACGCGGCCTGCGGCGATCAGCGGCGAATCGTTGCCGAGCAGCAGCTTCTGCACGGCGGCGTCGTACGCGGCGATCCCGTCGATCGGCAGGTAACCGCGCGGCAGGCCCGCGTCGACACGCGCCTTCTCCGCTTCGCGAACCGCGCGCAGCAGCGGAATCTTGCCTTCTTCGTTCGTGTACACACCGACGCCGAGGTTGACCTTGGTCGGACGCGTATCGGCGTTGAAGGCTTCGTTCAGGCCCAGGATCGGGTCGCGGGGAGCAAGCTGGACAGCGGAGAAGAGCGACATGATGATTCGGCAGTAGTGAAAAGAGGGTCAGGCTTTCAGCCGGCGGGGCAGGCGCGGCGGACCGCGCGCCAGCGGCACGGCGCCGGAAAGCGCAGCAGCCCGATATTGTAGCGAATTCACGCTGGCCACGGCGGCGATTGCACCGCGTATCGCGATTTCGGACCCGGTTGGCGCGACCCCGCTCGTCAGGAGCCGTCAGCGGCCCGCGGCGCCGCGAAGCGCTAGAATGTTTTTTTGCCCACGCTCCGGCCGCACTCCATGTCCGAACATCACGCCGCAGTCGGCGACGCACTCGACGAATCGAAATTCGTGACCTTCGAAGGGTCGCCGTTCCAGCTGTACCAGCCGTATCCGCCCGCGGGCGACCAGCCGACCGCGATCGAGACGCTCGTGGAAGGCGTTCACGACGGGCTGTCGTTCCAGACGCTGCTCGGCGTGACCGGCTCGGGCAAGACCTTCACGATGGCCAACACGATCGCGCGGCTCGGCCGCCCGGCGATCGTGTTCGCGCCGAACAAGACGCTCGCGGCGCAGCTCTACGCCGAATTCCGCGAATTCTTCCCGCGCAACGCCGTCGAGTACTTCGTGTCGTACTACGACTATTACCAGCCGGAAGCGTACGTGCCGCAGCGCGACCTGTTCATCGAAAAGGACTCGTCGATCAACGAGCACATCGAGCAGATGCGGCTGTCGGCGACCAAGAGCCTGATGGAGCGCCGCGACGTGGTGATCGTCGCGACGGTGTCGGCGATCTACGGTATCGGCAACCCGTCCGAATATCACCAGATGATCCTGACGCTGCGCACCGGCGACAAGCTCGGGCAGCGCGACGTGATCGCGCGGCTGATCGCGATGCAGTACTCGCGCAACGAGCAGGACTTCCAGCGCGGCACGTTCCGCGTGCGCGGCGACACGATCGACATCTTCCCGGCCGAACATGCGGAGATGGCCGTGCGCGTCGAGCTGTTCGACGACGAGGTCGAGACGCTGCAACTGTTCGATCCGCTGACCGGCCGCGTGCGGCAGAAGATTCCGCGTTTCACCGTGTATCCGTCGTCGCACTACGTGACGCCGCGCGACACCGTGATGCGCGCGATCGAGACGATCAAGGACGAATTGCGCGAGCGCCTCGAGTTCTTCCACCGCGAAGGCAAGCTCGTCGAGGCGCAGCGGCTCGAGCAGCGCACGCGCTTCGACCTCGAGATGCTGCAGGAGTTGGGCTTCTGCAAGGGCATCGAGAACTACTCGCGGCACTTTTCCGGCGCGGCGCCCGGCGAGCCGCCGCCGACGCTCGTCGATTACCTGCCGCCCGACGCGCTGATGCTGCTCGACGAATCGCACGTGCTGATCGGCCAGCTGAACGGCATGTACAACGGCGACCGGGCGCGCAAGGAAAACCTCGTCAACTACGGCTTCCGGCTGCCGTCGGCGCTCGACAACCGGCCGCTCAAGTTCCCCGAGTTCGAGCGCAAGATGCGCCAGGTGGTGTTCGTGTCCGCGACGCCGGCCGATTACGAGCAGCGCGTGACCGGCCAGATCGCCGAACAGGTCGTGCGCCCGACCGGGCTCGTCGATCCGGAGATCGAAGTGCGCCCGGCAAGCTCGCAGGTCGACGACGTGCTCACCGAGATCAACGCGCGCGTGAGCGCCGGCGAACGCGTGCTGATCACCGTGCTGACCAAGCGGATGGCCGAGCAGCTGACCGAATTCCTCGCCGATCACGGCGTGAAGGTGCGCTACCTGCACAGCGACATCGATACGGTCGAGCGCGTCGAGATCATCCGCGACCTGCGCCTCGGCACGTTCGACGTGCTGGTCGGCATCAACCTGCTGCGCGAGGGGCTCGACATTCCGGAAGTGTCGCTGGTCGCGATCCTCGACGCGGACAAGGAAGGCTTCCTGCGCGCGGAGCGCTCGCTGATCCAGACGATCGGCCGCGCGGCGCGCAACGTGAACGGCAAGGCGATCCTCTATGCCGACAACATGACCGAGTCGATGAAGCGCGCGATCGGCGAAACCGAGCGGCGTCGCGCGAAGCAGATCGCGCACAACGAGAAGATGGGCATCACGCCGCGCGGCGTCGTGAAGCGCATCAAGGACATCATCGACGGCGTGTACAACGCCGACGACGCACGCGCGGAGCTGAAGGAAGCGCAACAGCGCGCGAAGTTCGAGGACATGTCGGAAAAGCAGCTCGCGAAGGAAATCAAGCGGCTCGAAAAGCAGATGGCCGACTACGCGAAGAACCTCGAATTCGAAAAGGCCGCGGCGACCCGCGACCAGCTCGCGCTGCTGCGCGAGCGGGTGTTCGGCGCGAACGTGGGCGATCACGTGAATGGCGCGGGCCGGTAAATTCTTCTTCCTGACGTCTCTGAAATGCACCGAAACCTGTTGGTAACACCGTTGTAAGCCTTGTCGGATCAGGGGTTTACGCGGTGTCTCGTTTGTTCCGAAGCCGGTTCGGTGCTAAACTCCGCATGTATTGAGAATAGTTCGCATTAACGTTCTTCATTGCGTTAGTGTTCCTGGCGGACCCTCCGGGAGGACGGCCCGCCGCGTACCAGGCAAATAACAAGGAGTGTCCATGTTGGGTTCTTCGTTCATCCGCACGTCGGTTGCGGTAGCGGCGGCGCTTGCCGCGATGTCGGCCTCGGCGGCCGAGTACCCGATCGGCAAGCAGCAGATCCAGGGCGGCATGGAAATCGGCGCGGTGTATCTGCAGCCGATCACGATGGATCCGGAAGGGATGATGCGCAAGGCATCGGATTCCGACATCCACCTCGAGGCCGACATTCACGCGGTCAAGAACAACCCGACCGGCTTCGCGGAAGGCGACTGGATGCCGTACCTGCAGGTCACGTACAAGCTGACGAAGCAGGGCGACGCGAAGTGGAAGGCCGAAGGCGACCTGATGGGCATGGTCGCGAGCGACGGCCCGCACTACGGCGACAACGTGAAGCTGGCCGGCCCCGGCAAGTATCACCTGACGATGATCGTCAAGCCGCCGATGCAGTCCGGCCACATGGCGTTCGGCCGTCACGTCGACAAGGAAACGGGCGTGGGCGCGTGGTTCAAGCCGATCACGCTCGAATACGACTTCCCGTTCGCCGGCATCGGCAAGAAGGGCGGGTATTGACCGGTGGCATCACGGACGGCGCGCCCGCGCGCCGTCGACGTAGAGAACCCAGAATGAAATTTCCCCAGAAAATCGCCGCCGCAGCCGCCGCGCTGTGGCTCGCCGGCGCCGCGCATGCCGCAGATCTGCCGACCTTCAAGCTCGAGATGACGGACGGCAAGCTCAACCCGGCCCGCATCGAAGTGCCGGCCGGCCAGCGCTTCAAGATCGAGATCCGCAATACGGGCAAGGGCGCCGCCGAATTCGAGAGCGTGCAGTTGCGCAAGGAGAAGGTGCTCGCGCCGGGCGCCGATTCGTTCGTGGTGGTCGCGCCGCTGTCGCCGGGCGAGTACAAGTTTTTCGACGATTTCCACCAGCAGGCGCAGGGCGTGATCGTCGCGAAGTAATGCGTTTTATCTGATTGCGGGCATGCGAGTGCGTTGCCCGCGCGTCAGGAGGATTCAATGGGTCAGATCTTGTTCATCGTGTGGCGAGAGAGCGTCGAAGCGCTGCTCGTCGTCGGCATCCTCTATGCGTGGCTGAAGAACGGCGACGACGACGCGCGCCGCGGCCTGCCGTTTCTGTGGGCGGGCGTTGCCGTCGGGCTGCTGATGGCGGTCGGTCTCGGCGCCGCGCTCGTCGGCTTCACCGAAGTGCTGTCCGGCGACGCGCAGGATTACTTCCAGACCGCGATGGTGCTGATCGCGTGCGTGCTGATCGTGCAGATGGTGCTGTGGATGCGCCGGCACGGCCGCACGCTCAAGCGCGACATGGAGCAATCGTTGCAGCGCAGTACGCGCGACTCGAACTGGTGGGGCGTCGCGGTGCTGGTCGCGCTCGCGATCGCGCGCGAAGGCAGCGAGACGGTGATTTTCCTGTACGGGCTCGGCTTCGGTCAGTCGGGGCATGTGGACGGCAGCCAGATGCTCGCGGTGCTGATCGGCCTCGGCCTCGCGTTCCTCACGTTCTATCTGCTGCAACTCGGCGGCAAGTACTTCTCGTGGCGGCATTTCTTCCGCGTCACCGAAGTGATGCTGCTGTTCCTCGGCGCCGGCCTGTTCCAGACCGGGGTCGACAAGCTGATCGACAAGGAGATCCTGCCGCTCGGCATCTCGCAGCTGTGGGATACGTCGGCGATTCTCGACGATTCGGGCACGTTCGGCTCGCTGGTGGCGACGCTGACCGGCTATCGCGCGCATCCGGCGCTGACCAACCTGATCGCCTATGCGGTGTACTGGGCCGTGGTGTGGCTGCTGATGAAGCGCGCGAGCCGTCGCCCGGCCGTTCCCGCGGGTCGCGCAGCATGAGTGTGGTCGCCGCAGCGAAGCCGGGCCGCCTCGCGCAGGTCGGCCAGTGGATGCAGCGCCACGGCGCGGTGATCCGCGGCATCCAGTGGGTCGTCGTCGCCGTCTATGCGTTCCTGATCATCGTGCCGGCCGTGCTGCCGTTGCCGGACGACTCCGCGCATCTGTGGAACAACCTCACGCTGATCGCGCAGTTCGTATTCTGGGGCATCTGGTGGCCGTTCGTGCTGCTGTCGATGGTGATGCTCGGCCGCGTCTGGTGCGGCGTGCTGTGCCCCGAAGGCGCGTTGACCGAATATGCGAGCAAGTTCGGCCGCGGCCGCGCGATTCCGCGCTGGATGCGGTGGGGCGGCTGGCCGTTCGTCGCGTTCGGGCTCACGACCATCTACGGGCAGATGGTCAGCGTCTACCAGTACCCGCTCGCGGTGCTGTTCGTGCTCGGCGGCTCGACCGTCGGCGCGATGGTGATCGGCCTGCTGTACGGCCGCGAAAAGCGCGTGTGGTGCAAGTACCTGTGTCCGGTGAACGGCGTGTTCGGTTTGCTGTCGCGGCTCGCGCCGATGCGCTACAAGGTCGACGAGGATGCGTGGCGCCGTTCGTACCGGAACGGCGAACACGGGCATCGCGTGATTCCGATCAACTGCGCGCCGCTGGTGCCGCTGCGCAACATGAAGGGCGCCGCCGGGTGCCATATGTGCGGCCGCTGCAGCGGCCATCGCGATGCGATCGCGCTGTCGTGGCGCGCGCCGTCTGACGAAGTCGTGAACCTCGGCGCGCAGCAGGCGAACCCGTGGGATACGGCGCTGATCCTGTACGGCCTGCTCGGCGTCGCGATCGGCGCGTTCCACTGGACCGTCAGCCCGTGGTTCGTGCAGATCAAGCAATGGCTCGCCGGCTGGCTGATCGATCGCGACATCACGTGGCCGCTCGAGACCAATGCACCGTGGTTCCTGCTCACGCACTATCCGGATCGCAACGACGTGTTCTCGTGGCTCGACGGTGGGCTGATCGTCAGCTACATCGTCGGCACGGGGCTCGTGTACGGCACCGCGCTGCTCCTGCTGCTGGCTGGCGCGACGCTGATGCTCGGCCGTTTCGATCGCGTGCGTCTGCATCATCTCGCGCAGGCGCTGATCCCGATCGCCGGAGCCGGCGTGTTTCTCGGCCTGTCGGCGACGACGCTGTCGCTGCTGCGGGCCGAACACGTGCCGCTCGACTGGGCGGCCGACGTGCGCATCGCGATCCTGGTGGCCGCGAACACGTGGAGCGCGTGGCTCGCATGGAAGGTCACGGGGCGCTATGCGCAAGGGCTGCGCCGCGTGGCCGCGTTCGCGTGGTTCGTGGTCGGCCTCGCGGTGGTCGACAGCGCGTGGTGGCTGATGTTCTGGGGATTCTGATGCGGCGTTGACGGCGTCGTCGCGGTGTAGTCTGCGATGCGTCGCGCAAGTGTGTCGCGGCAGGTGTCCGCATCGCCGCGCAGTAGCCGGCTCGATCGCCCACTGCCCATTCGCCTGCGTTTTCTCTGGCGCACAAATGAAAAGCGACACGTCCTTCGACGTGTCGCTTTTTTGTTGCCTCTGCGAGAACCAAAAAAGTGGCTTGGCTTGCTGCAACGGCTGCTTGAGTAGGTTTGCACGAAGGGGTCTAGATCTCGCGTGCAAGCCGTTGCGCTGGCTAATGCCCAACACCTCTCAGGGAGGTGGTCCCCACAATACCCGGTTGCTACTTCGTCAGGATCAACTTGCCGAGCCGCGTGGCGCGAAGCTGATACGTCTCACCGTTATGCGCGATGCTGATGTGGCTGTGGCCTTGCAGCAGCGCGTCGCTGTTCAGCGTGCGCGTGCCGCTGTCGCGGCTTGCCGCAGGCTTCGCGGACGTCGTGACCGCTGCCGTCTTCGGACGGTTGCCGCTTGCGGCGCCAGTGGTTCGGCGCAAGGTCAGCGTGGTCGGGCGCATGGTGTCGGTCATTCGGTTGATCGGTGACTGTCGATACGATGGAATGAATTCTAAATGATAATCATTCCCATTGAAAAGAACTCTTTCGCGATCGGGAAGGGTCGCTCGATAGACAAAGCCAAAGAGGCGGCCCGCAGGCCGCCGCGCTCGATGAGCCGGTGAATCAGTGAAGCGGGTCGGGCGCCTTGCGGCCCTGCGCGTACTCGCGGATCAGGCGCACGGTGTCGATATCCGACGTGCGATACGCTTCCTTCACGATGCCGTGCGTCTGACGCGCTTCCTCGCTGTCGTCGGAGACGGTCAGCGTCGTCCGGTATTCGAAACGCAGGAACAGCTCGCGATCGTCGCGTTCTTCGATCGTCATCGTCAGCGAGCCGCCGATTTCGCCGCTGGCCGCATGGATGTCGTAGCGCACCTGCTGATACGGCGTGAACGTCACGCGGTCGCGCACGGTCGCGTGGCCGTAGTGCAGTTCGCGCTCCAGCGTGGTTTCCGTGCGCTCGTGGACGACACAGCTGTCGAGGCCGATCACGAACAGCTGCGGCTGTTCGGCACGCAGCACGAGGCCTTCCCACAACTGGTCGCGGGTCAGGGACGGCACGGCCGGATCGTCGGAGTTGATCTGGATCAGATGTTCGAAGTTCAAGGGGACGGGTTCCTTCTGGTGGCCGGCGGCCACGTGGTTCAAGAAGTTATTGTGACGCAAAACGAATCGCTTCGCGGCGCCTGCGGCCCGTCGCGCGGCGTCACGCGTGAATCGCGCCCATCCGGCCCGTCTGATAGTCGACGACGGCCTGGCGGATTTCCTCTTCGGTGTTCATCACGAACGGGCCGTAGCGCACGATCGGCTCGTTGAGCGGGGCGCCGCCGATCAGCAGCAGATCGAGCGGCGTGTCGCCGGCCTCGAATGTGACCGCGTCGCCGTCGTCGCCGTAGACGATCATGTGCCGCGCCTCGACCGGCCGCCGCTCGGGGCCGTAGCGGCCCGTGCCTTCGAGCGCATAGGCGAAAACGCGATAGCCTGCCGGCACCGGCTGCGCGACGGTGGCGCCCGGTTGCAGCGTGAAATGCTGATACAGGATCGGCGTGCGCGTTTCGATCGCCGCGCGCACGCCGAGCGCTTCGCCGGCGATCACGCGCACTTCCACACGACCGTCCGGCGACTTCGCGCGCGGAATGCGATCTGCGGCGATTTCCTGGTAGCGCGGCGCGATCAGCTTGTCGCGCCGTGGCAGATTGACCCACAGCTGGAAGCCGTGCGAGCGCCCGCCCGTCTGCGCGAACGCGGGGTCCGGCATTTCGCTGTGGACGAGGCCGGCGCCGGCGGTCATCCACTGCACGTCGCCGGGCCCGAGCGTGCCGGCATGGCCGGCCGAATCGCGGTGGCGAAAGCGCCCGTCGAGCACGTAGGTGACGGTTTCGAAGCCGCGATGCGGATGGTCGGGCGCGCCCTTGGCCTCGCCGGGCGCGTAGTCGACGGGCCCCATCTCGTCGAGCAAGAGGAACGGATCGAAATCCATCAGCAGGCGTGTCGGGAACGGGCGGTGGACCACGAAGCCACCGCCTTCGGTCGTGCGAAGCGCGGGGTAGGTGCGGTCGAGCGAACGAGCGGTCGTCATGCAGTAGCCCTCGGTGATATCGGAATAGCGTTATTTTTGAAACATAGCGCTATTATATTGGGCGTTTTCCGGTCCGATTTGCGGTGCTCCGCAATGGATTGTTCTGAAATTGGAACGATGACATGAACATCGATGCACACAACCTGAACGACCTCATGTACTTCTCGCAGGTCGTCGAGCATGGCGGCTTCTCGGCCGCGGAACGCGTGCTCGGTATCTCCAAATCGCGCCTGTCGCGACGGCTGACGGAACTCGAGGCCGCGCTCGGCGTGCGGCTGCTGCAGCGTTCGACGCGCAAGCTCGCGCTGACCGAGGCCGGCGAGCTGTTCTACCAGCATTGTCAGGCCATGCTGGCCGAAGCGCAGGCGGCGATGAACGCGGTGCAGCAACTGCGCGCGTCGCCGCGCGGGTCGGTGCGCGTGAGCGTGCCCGTCACGCTGTCGCAGACGATGCTGTCGCGCATCCTCCCCGAATTCCTGCACCGCTATCCGGAGGTGAAGGTGCACATCCGCGTGACGAATCGCGTGATCGACCTGTTCGAGGATTCGATCGACGTCGCGTTGCGCGTGCGCTCGGAGCCGCCGCAGAACGCGAATATCGTCGTGCGGCCGTTGTGGCGCACCGAGCAGATGCTGGTCGGCGCGCCGAGCCTGCTGAGCCAGCATGCGCCGCCTCTCGTGCCCGCCGATCTCGCGCGCTTCGAGACGCTCGATACGCCGAGCGTGGACGGGCGGCACGTGTTCACGCTGATCGCGCCGGACGGCACGCGCCACCTGCACGAACACGACCCGCGGCTCGTCACGGCCGACCTGATGACGATCCGCGAGGCCGTGCTCGACGGCCTCGGCATCGCGGCGTTGCCCGAGATGATGTACGGCAATGCGTTGCGCGCCGGGCAGCTGTCGCCGGTGATGCCGGGCTGGACGCTGCCGGTGCCGCAACTCTATGCGGTGTTCGTGTCGCGGCAGGGCATGCCGCCGGCGGTGCGCGCTTTCGTCGACTACCTGGTGGAGAAGCTCGACCACGGCGAATACAAGCAGCCCGGTTGCCCCGAACGTGCGAAGCAGGAAGCGGCAGCGGCGGCGGCCGTTACGGCCCAGTGAAGCCAGCACGCCGCGCGCCGGCAAATTTGTTTTGTCATTGAAGCGCGGGCTGCAATCGCAAAGTTCAATCGGCGGGTTCTTGAATGCGTGCGCGGGCCGGCCTATATTGAAATCCCATTTCGCGAAGGAGGTTCTGAGCGGAATCCGGTGGCCGCATATGTTGCGAGCCAGATAGGGCAGAGAAGCGCAGTCCGTGCAGACCACGGTAGCCGCATTTGCGTTGCTCGAGGCGTAACCGATACCGCCGAAGAGCCCGCCGCCCGAAGGCGCCCGCGTGCGCATGAAAAAAGGCCTTCATCTGGCGATGAAGGCCTTTTACTTTGTGGCGGACCAGTCAGGTACGGGCGCGCGTGCCGGCCCGCGCGCGCCGCGTCACTTCGCTTTGGCGGCCGGCACCGTCACGAAGCCGAGTTTCGTCAGGCCGCCGGCCTGCGCATCGGACATCACTTCGGCCACCCGTTCGTAGGCCACCTTGCGATCGGCGCGCAGATGCAGCTCCGGCTGCGGCTGATGCTTCGCCGCTTCCGCGATATGCGCCTGCAATTGCTCGCGCGTGACCGTCTGGTCGTTCCACAGGATCGTGCCGTTGCCCTGGATCGCGACGTCGACCGTCTGCGGCTTTTCGTCGACGGGCTGGCTGCTCGCGTGCGGCAGGTCGATCTTCACCGCGTGCTGCATGGCCGGGATCGTCACGAGGAAAATGATCAGCAGAACGAGCATCACGTCGACGAGCGGTGTCATGTTGATCTCGCTCATCACGCCATCGTCGTCGTCGTCGCTGAAGCCGGTGTTCATTGCCATGGTCGACCTCGTCTCAGCTTGCGCGCGTCGCGAGGCGCAGGCCGTCGCGCGGCGACGACGAGGCGAGGCGCGCGCCCGTCACGAAGTAGGCGTGCAGCCCGTGCGCGAAGCGGCGCAGCTTGCTGGCGATACCCTTGTTCGCGCGCGTCAGCGCGTTGTAGCCGAGCACCGCCGGAATCGCGACGAACAGGCCGAAGGCCGTCATGATCAGCGATTCGCCGACGGGGCCCGCGACCTGGTCGATCGACGTCTGGCCGGTCGCGCCGATCGCGAGCAGCGCGTGATAGATGCCCCACACCGTGCCGAACAGGCCGACGAACGGCGCCGTGCTGCCGATCGACGCGAGAATCGCGAGGCCGGCCTGCATCCGCGAAATGCCTTCGTCCATCGTGTCCTTCAGGCAGCGCGTGACCCAGTCCGACACGTCCATGCGGTCGTGCAGGTGCGGCTGCGTCTGATGGTGGTGGTCGGCCGCTTCCTTGCCCGACAGCGCGAGCGCGAGGAACGGGTTGTCGCCCGGCGTCGATGCGGTGAGACCGAGCTTCTTGATGCCGTCGTCGAAGTCGTCCGAATGCCAGAACGCCTGCTCGGCATTCTTCGTCAGCCGGTTCAGGCGAATCACGTTCCAGCCCTTGACGACGATCACGATCCACGACAGGACCGACATCACGAGCAGCGTGATCGCGATGGCGCGTGTGACGAAATCACCTTGCGCCCAGACGTGCGCGATACCGTAGCTTTGCATTTTTGTTTCCTTTGAATCTTCCGGATAAGGCAGGTTAGTCGGTGAGCCCGAAGTTGTAGGGCTGTGTGCGGGCGGCGCGGATCGCCTGCCCGTTCTCGATGTAGGGGCGGCAGGTCGTCGCGCGCATCGCGTCGAGGGCGGCATCGTCGAGGCGCGGATAGCCGCTGCTCTTCTGCAGTTCGACGCTTTCGATCTTGCCGGTCACGCCGACCACGAAATGAACATAGGCGGTACCCGCTTCGCCGCGACGACGCGACATCGACGGATAGTCGGGCTTCACGAAGTTGCACTGTAGCGCCGCCACGTTCTTCGGCGCGCTGACCTGCATCGTTTCGCGGGCGGGAGCCGGCGTCGCGGCCGGTGCCGCCGGTGCCACGGCCGCGGGCGCTGCCGGTGCGGGCGTCGGGTCGGCTGCCGGGGCAGGCGTCGGCGACGGCGCGGGCGACGGTGCGAGCGGCTGCGGCGTCGGCTTCGCCGCCTTCTGCACGGGCTTCGGTTCGGCCTTCGGCTTCACGCGCGGCACGGGCTTCGGCGGCGCGGGCTGCGCGATCGATTCGGCGGCGACCTGCTGTGCGATCGGCTCCGGCGGGATGAGCTGCGCGGTGATCGACTGGACTTCGACGGATTTCGGCGGTGGCGCGCTGCGATGGAGCCACGCGGCCGTCAGCATGAGCGCGTGTGCGGCGAGCACACCGATCGCGACGGTGATGACCCGGGGATTCATACGTGATGCAGCCGGCATGATGCCGGCAGGAGCGGATTGCGAAGCCTGCATGTTAGCTTGAAAGAACGATGTCGCACCCTGAGCGCGGCGGGCGGGGCGGCATCATTTGCGGAAGATCAGCAGCGAGATGCACACGGTAGTCACGAATCCGATCAGCAATTCCATCACAGGCTCCTTCGCAGGTAAGCCGCTGGCTCGCACGGACGGTGGCTGGCTGACGGTCGAAACAAAAAATGCGGCCGCGGCCGCATGGGCATACCGGCGCCGCTCAGGCGGCCTTGCGATCGTAGAACGTCACCGGGATCGGGTGAGCGTGGTGTTCGACACCGCACCGGCTCGCACAGACGCCTTGCTCGGCCATCAGGTCGCGTACGGACTCCTCGCACTTGCCGCAGCACGTGGCCACGCCGAGTTCGAACTGGAGTTCATCGAAAGAACTCACGCCCTCGGCGAGGGACGCGCGGATCTTGCGATCGGAGACGGACTTGCACACGCAGACGATCATGATGAGTTGCGATAGCTAACGGTAATGCGAATTATTATCATTAAATTTATGCGGGTTGACAAGGGCGGTGCGGGCTTTTTTTAAGACCATCGGACCCCTCAAACGCGCGGCGGGGCGGCGTGCGTAGGCAGCAGGCGGCGAGAGGCAGGCAGGAAGCGAAAGCCGACGGGCGACCGCGGTGCGTCAAACGGTCGCGCAGTCGCGCGCGTTCGGTGACGCAATGGTGACGGTCTCGACGGGCACGTCGAGGCCAAGCAGCGTCGACGCCAGTGCGCGCAATTGCACGCCGTCGCTGGTCGAGCAGAAGCGCGGCGGCGCGGCGGGCGCGCCGGTCGGCGCGCGCAGCCCGCGCTCGTCGAGCACGCGGGCGAGTTGCCGCGCGATCGCGTCGCTCGTGTCGACGATCGTCAGGCGATCGCCGACGAGGTCGCGAATCGCCGCCGTGAAGAATGGGTAATGCGTGCAGCCGAGCACGAGCGTGTCGGCGCCCGCGTCGATCATCGGTTGCAGGTAGCGTTCGAGCAACGCGCGCAAGGCGGGGGAATTCGTGTCGCCGCGCTCGATCGCCTCGACGAGCCCGTGGCCCGGCTGGCAGATGAAGCGTCGGCCGGCGCCGTAGCGATCGAGCAGCGCCTGAAAGCGCGGGCTGTTCAGCGTCGATTGGGTGGCAAGCACGCCGGCGACGCCGGTCGCGGACACCGCGGCGGCCGGCTTGATGCCCGGCTCGACGCCGACGAGCGGGATCGACAGCCGTTCGCGGACGGCCGCGATCGCGCGTGCCGTGGCCGTGTTGCATGCGACGACGAGCGCTTTCGCTCCGTCGCGCGCGAGCCATTCGCAGATCGCCAGCGTGCGCTCCGTGATGAACGCCTCGTCGCGCGGGCCGTACGGCGCATGGCGCGAGTCGGCGACGTAGACGAACGATTCGCCGGGCAGCTGCGCGCGCACGGCGCGCAGCACCGACAGCCCGCCGAGCCCCGAATCGAAGATGCCGATCGGCGCGGTGGGGCGGGCTGCGGAAGCGGTGGAACGGTTCGTCGTCATGCGCGGGCGAAGCGGGCGATCCTGGCGAGCGTGCCGGTTACTCCGGCGAACCCATCATCGTCTGCTGATAGTTCTGCAGGCCGACCTTGCCGATCAGGTCGATCTGCGTTTCGAGCCAGTCGATATGCTCTTCGGTGTCGTCGAGGATCTTTTCGAAGATCTCGCGCGATACGTAATCACGCACCGATTCGCAGTAGGCGATCGCTTCCTTGCACGTCGCCTGCGAGATCTGCTCGAGCTTCAGGTCGCACTTCAGGATCTCTTCGGTTTCCTCGCCGACCAGCAGTTTGTGCAGGTCCTGCAGATTCGGCAGGCCGTCGAGCATGAACACGCGCTCGATCAGCCAGTCGGCGTGCTTCATTTCGCCGATCGATTCGTCGTATTCGTGCTTGCCGAGCTTTTCGAGGCCCCAGTGCTTGTACATGCGCGCATGCAGGAAGTACTGGTTGATCGCGGTGAGTTCGTTCTTCAGTTGGGCGTTCAGATATTCGATGACTTTCTTGTCGCCTTGCATGGCTGTTCCTTGATCGGTGGGGCTTCAGAAACCGAACGATAATCGCTCGAACGGGAAAAGCCAAGCGTCGAAGCCTGGCCGCGGCTGGCCATTGCACGCGATGCGCGGCGGCCGTCGTGCGCGTGCCGCGGCCGATGTCGGCCACGACAAGTAAAAAGGCCGGACTCGCGTCCGGCCTTGTGCGCGAGCGGGTTCGCGCCGCTTAAGCGGTTGCGACCGGGATCTTGCCGATCTTCGCCTGCCATTCCTTCGGACCGGTCTGGTGCACCGACGTGCCCGACGAATCGACCGCCACCGTCACCGGCATGTCCTGCACGTCGAACTCGTAGATCGCTTCCATGCCGAGGTCTTCGAATGCGAGCACCTTCGCGCCGCGGATCGCCTTCGACACCAGGTATGCCGCGCCGCCGACCGCCATCAGGTACGCGGCCTTGTGCTTCTTGATCGCGTCGATCGCGACCGGGCCGCGTTCCGCCTTGCCGACCATCGAGATCAGGCCCGTCTGCGCGAGCATCATCTCGGTGAACTTGTCCATCCGCGTGGCCGTCGTCGGGCCGGCCGGGCCGACCACTTCGTCACGCACCGGATCGACCGGACCGACGTAATAGATCACGCGGTTGGTGAAGTCGACCGGCAGCTTCTCGCCCTTCGCGAGCATGTCGGCGATGCGCTTGTGCGCAGCGTCGCGGCCCGTGAGCATCTTGCCCGACAGCAGCAGCGTCTGGCCCGGCGTCCAGCTCGCGACTTCTTCCGGCGTCAGCGTGTTCAGGTCGACGCGCTTGCTCGTCTCGGTGTTCGGTTCCCACTGGACCTTCGGCCATGCGTCGAGCGACGGCGCTTCGAGCTTCGCCGCGCCCGAGCCGTCGAGCACGAAGTGCGCGTGGCGCGTCGCCGCGCAGTTCGGGATCAGGGCGACCGGCTTCGACGCCGCGTGCGTCGGCGCGGCCATGATCTTCACGTCGAGCACGGTCGCCAGGCCGCCGAGGCCCTGTGCGCCGATGCCGAGCGCGTTGACCTTCTCGTGCAGCTCGACACGCAGTTCCTCGATCCAGTCCTTCGGGCCGCGCGCGATGATTTCCTGGATGTCGATCGGCTCCATCAGCGATTCCTTCGCCATCAGCATCGCCTTTTCGGCGGTGCCGCCGATGCCGATCCCGAGCATGCCCGGCGGGCACCAGCCCGCGCCCATCGTCGGGACCGTCTTCAGCACCCAGTCGACGATCGAATCGGACGGGTTCAGCATCACGAACTTCGACTTGTTCTCCGAGCCGCCGCCCTTCGCCGCCACCTGCACGTCGACCTTGTCGCCCGGCACGATCTCGTAGTGGATCACGGCCGGCGTGTTGTCCTTGGTGTTCTTGCGGGCGCCTTCCGGCGGATTGACGATCGACGCGCGCAGGACGTTGTCCGGGTGCGTGTAACCGCGGCGCACGCCTTCGTTGATCATGTCGGTGACGCTCATCGTCGCGCCGTCCCAGCGCACGTCCATGCCGACCTTCACGAAGACCGTCACGATGCCGGTGTCCTGGCAGATCGGGCGCTTGCCTTCCGCGCACATGCGGCTGTTCGTGAGGATCTGCGCGATCGCGTCCTTCGCGGCCGGGCTCTGCTCGAGCTCGTACGCGCGGCCGAGCGCCTGGATGTAGTCGAGCGGGTGGTAGTAGCTGATGTACTGCAGCGAATCCGCGATGCTCTGGATCAGGTCTTCCTGTTTGATGACGGTCATGGCTGAGACTCTGTGGGACAGTGGGGAATGCATGGGCGGCCGTCAGGCCGCCGGTCGGGACGCCGCTGACGCGTGCGCCTCGTGGAAATGGGCCGGGTGCGTGTGCGTCGTCAGGCGGTCGACCCACGCCATCACGAGCGCCGACACCAGGAACGACAGGTGGATGAGTACCTGCCACATGATCGCGTGCGTCGTGTGCTGATCGGGATTGATGAAGGTCTTCAGCAGGTGGATCGACGAGATGCTGATCAGCGCCATCGACAGCTTGACCTTCAGCACGCCGGCGTTCACGTGGTCGAGCCACTCGGGCTCGTCGGGATGGCCTTCGATGCCCAGGCGCGACACGAACGTTTCGTAGCCGCCGACGATCACCATGATCAGCAGGTTCGAGATCATCACCACGTCGATCAGGCCGAGCACCGCGAGCATCACGGTGACCTCGTCGAGGCCGCTCGCGTGCGACAGCAGGTGCCAGACTTCCTTCAGGAACAGGAACACAT
>NZ_PQMX01000088.1:0-21550 GCF_004368385.1 Burkholderia sp. B10
CGAAGTTCGACGGCGCGGACGAGGTCGTGACGATCGACGGGCTGCGCGTCGAGTATCCGGACGGCTTCGGCCTCGCGCGCTCGTCGAACACGACGCCGGTGGTCGTGCTGCGCTTCGAGGCGGAGACACAGGAAGGGCTCGAGCGTATCCAGGCGGATTTCCGCCGCGTGCTGACGGCTGCGAAGCCGGACGTCAATCTGCCGTTCTGAGCGCGCGGCCTGACGGCCGCCAACCGGCGCGACGGTCGCACGAGCCGTCGCGCGTTCCCCCCAAAAGCGGCGCATGCCAGCGGCATGCGGCCGCTTTTTGTCTGTGCGAGCGCCGCGGCGCGATAAAATCGCGTCTTTATGCCTGTCGCCGGCCATCCGCCGGCGTTTTTTCAGCGTGCAAAAGATCCTGATCGTGCGCGTGTCGTCGCTGGGCGACGTCGTGCACAACATGCCGGTGATCGCCGATATCCGGCGTCGCCATCCCGATGCGCAGATCGACTGGCTCGTCGAGGAGAGCTTCGTCGACCTCGTGCGGCTCGTCGACGGCGTGCGCAACGTGCTGCCGTTCTCGCTGCGCCGCTGGCGCCGGAAGCCGTTCTCGGGCGCGACGTGGCGCGAGATCGGCGCATTCCGCAAGCGCGTCGCGGCCGAACAGTACGATCTCGTGATCGATTGCCAGGGGCTCATCAAGACCGCGTGGGTCGCGAGCTGGGCGCGCGGCCCGCTCGTCGGCCTCGGTAACCGCACCGACGGCGCCGGCTACGAATGGCCGGTGCGCTTCTTCTATCGCAAGCGCGTGCCGATCGCGCCGCGCACGCATGTGGTCGAGCGCTCGCGCCAGCTCGTCGCGGCCGCGCTGGGCGACCCGGCGCCGACGCCGGCCGATCCGATCGACTTCGGCCTCGATACGCGCGCGGCGGCGCTTGCGGTCGGCGCGCTCGGCCTGAACCTGCCGGTACCCTACGTGGTGTTCGTGCACGCGACCTCGCGCGCCGACAAGCAATGGCCCGACGCCGCGTGGATCGAGCTCGGCCAGGCGCTGGTGCGGCGCGGCGCGTCGCTCGTGCTGCCGTGGGGCAACGACGCGGAGCGCGCGACCAGCGAGCGGCTCGCGAAGGAGTTCGGCGCGGCCGCGATCGTGCCGCCGCGGCTGTCGCTGCCGGCCGTGGTCGGGCTGATCGACGGCGCGGCCGCGACCGTCGGGGTTGACACAGGTCTGGTTCACATCGCGGCAGCGCTGAAGCGCCCGACGGTCGAACTGTACAATTTCGCGACGGCGTGGCGCACCGGCGGTTACTGGTCGCCGAACGTCGTCAATCTCGGCACGGCGGGGCAGCCGCCGTCGATCTCACAGGTGAAGGCGGCGCTCGCGGGCTTCGGTCTGCTGTGATGCCCGCCATACCTGCCCCGCCTTGCCTGCCTGTCACGCACGCGAACCGATCATGAGCGAATCCCAGATCATCGAAGTCCCGTCCGCCGACTGGAGCGGACACAACCTGTCGACGCCGCGCGAGCAGCTGCTGGCCGCGGTCGAGGAGGGCAAGGTGCTGTATTTCCCGCATCTGCGCTTCGCGATCGAAGGCGGCGAGGAAGCGCTGCTCGATCCGGCGCTGGCCGATCCGAAGCGCAAGAACATCAGCCTCGCGCCGAACGGCGGCGCGCTCGCCGGCGTGCTCGGCGACAGCGTCACGCAGTCGGCCGTGCGCGCGCTGGTCGCGCGCTTCCAGAAGCAGGCCGGCACGCTGGTCGACGGGCTCTTTCCCGAATATCGCGGCAAGTTGCGCGTCGCGCCGACGAGCCTGCGGCTGATGCAGGTCGAGACGCGCCAGACGTCGTGGCGCAAGGACGACAGCCGGCTGCACGTCGACGCGTTCCCGTCGCGGCCCAACTACGGCGAGCGCATCCTGCGCGTGTTCACCAACGTGAACCCGGCCGGGCAGCCGCGCGTGTGGCGCGTCGGCGAGCCGTTCGAGACCGTCGCGAAGCGCTTCCTGCCGAAGATCCGCCCGCAGCTGCCGGGCTCCGCGTGGCTGCTGAACCTGCTGCACGTGACGAAGTCGCCGCGCAGCGCCTACGACCACCTGATGCTGAACCTGCACGACAGCATGAAGGCCGATCTCGACTACCAGAAAACCTGCTCGCAGCAGACGATCCCGTTTCCGCCGGGCAGCGTGTGGATATGTTTCTCCGATCAGGCTTCTCACGCTGTGATGTCCGGCCAGTTCATGCTCGAGCAGACGTTCTTCCTGCCGGTCGACGCGATGGTGCGCCGCGAATGCGCACCGCTCGGCATTCTCGAGCGCCTGACCGGCAGGACGCTGGTTTGAGCGCGCGCCGCATCGCCGCCGGCGACGGAGCCCGTTCATGCTGAGGGCGATCTATCGCGCGCTGTGGTGGCTCGTCGCGCCGGTCGCGATGGTCCGGCTCTATGTGCGTTCGCGCAAGGAGCGCGGCTATCGTGAGCATATCGGCGAGCGCTTCGGCTACGTCGCCGGCCGCTCGCCCGACGACCGTGCGCCGCTGATCTGGGTGCATGCGGTGTCGGTGGGCGAGACGCGCGCGGCGCAGCCGCTGATCGATGCGCTGATGCGTGCGCGCCCCGACGCGCGCATCCTGCTCACGCACATGACGCCGAGCGGCCGCGCGACCGGCGAGCAACTGTTCGGCGAGCGCGTGCTGCGCTGCTATCTGCCGTACGACATGCCGGGCGCGGTGCGCCGCTTTCTACATGCATGGCGGCCGACGCTGGGCCTCGTGATGGAAACCGAGGTGTGGCCGACGCTGATCGACGAATGCCGCCGCGCCGACGTGCCGCTCGTGCTGACCAATGCGCGGATGTCCGCGCGGTCGCACCGGCGCGCGGCGAAATTCGGCAACGCGACGCGCGACGTGTTCGGCGGCTTCTCGCGCGTGCTCGCGCAGAGCCCGGCCGACGCGGAGCGGCTGACGTCGCTCGGCGCGCGCAACGTGGCCGTGCTCGGCAACCTGAAGTTCGACATGACGACGCCGCCGGAGCTGGCCGCGCGCGGCCATGCATGGCGCGATGCGATCGGCACGCGGCCCGTGTGGGTCGCCGCGAGCACGCGCGAGAACGAGGAGGCGCTGGTGCTGCAGGCGTTCGCCGCGATGCGTACGCCCGGCGCGCTGCTGATTCTGGTGCCGCGCCATCCGCAGCGCTTCGCCGAGGTCGAGGCGCTGGTCGCGCGTCAGGGCCTGAAGTGCGTGCGGCGTTCGGTGTGGGGTGCGAATGCCGCGGCGCTCGCAGCGGGCCGGCCTGCCGCGGCGGAGCCGTTGCCGTCCGACGTGACGGTCCTGCTCGGCGATTCGATGGGCGAGCTGGGCGCGTACTACGCGGCCGCCGACATCGCGTTCATCGGCGGCAGCCTGCTGCCGCTCGGCGGGCAGAATCTGATCGAGGCGTGTGCGGTCGGCGTGCCGGTGCTGATCGGCCCGCACGTGTTCAACTTCACGCAGGCGACCGCCGATGCGGTCGCGGCCGGCGCCGCGCTGCAGGTCGCCGATCCGCTCGATCTCGCGCACGTGCTCGACGCGCTGTTCGCGGACCACGCGCGGCGCATCGCGATGGGCGCGGCCGGCTCGGCGTTCGCGGCGCGCCATCGCGGCGCGACCGCGCGCTCGGTCGACGTGCTCGCGGCGCTGCTGCCGGCCGTCGAGCGCGGCACGCGCACGGCGCAGCAAGTCTCCGACGACGACTGACCGCGGGCCGGCACGGCGGCAGCGGGCCGCTGCCGCGCGGCGGCTCAGACCGTCAGCAATCCCTTCTTTTCGATGAACGCGATGACGTCGGCGACGCCGTCGAGCGCCTTCAGGTTCGTCATCACGTAAGGGCGCTCGCCGCGCATCTTCTTCGTGTCGGACGCCATCACGTCGAGGTTCGCGCCGACGAGCGGCGCGAGGTCGGTCTTGTTGATCACCAGCAGGTCGGACTTCGTGATGCCCGGGCCGCCTTTGCGCGGAATCTTCTCGCCGCCGGCGACGTCGATCACGTAGATCGTCAGGTCCGACAGCTCGGGGCTGAACGTCGCCGCGAGATTGTCGCCGCCCGACTCGATGAACACGACGTCGGCATCGGGGAAGCGCGACAGCATGCGATCGACCGCTTCGAGGTTGATCGACGCATCCTCGCGGATCGCCGTGTGCGGGCAGCCGCCCGTCTCGACGCCCATGATGCGTTCCTCGGGCAGCGCGCCCGCGACCGTCAGCAGGCGCTGGTCTTCCTTCGTGTAGATGTCGTTGGTGATCGCGACGAGGTCGTAGGTGTCGCGCATCGCCTTGCACAGCATTTCGAGCAGCGTGGTCTTGCCGGAGCCGACCGGGCCGCCGATGCCGACGCGCAGCGGCGGCAGTTTCTTGGTGCGGCGGGCGGGCGAGGAAGCAGGTGCGTTCATGGTGTGTGGAGCAGGTTCAGGAGCGGAACAACCGCGAATACTGGGTTTCGTGCCGCGCGGACAGGATGCCCAGTTGCGGCGCGAACGTGTTGACGGCGTCGGGCGGCGTCGCGAGCGCGCGCTTCACGGCCGCGTCGATCGCGCCGCGCAGCGCGACGATGATGCGCTGGCCGGCAAGCTGGCCGAGCGGCACCGCTTTCAGCGCGGCCGAGGTCTGGTTCTCGACCCAGCCGAACGCGTATGCGGCGAGCGTCGCGTCGGCGCCGGCGTCGTGCGCGGCGGCCGCGTAGGCGAACGCGGTGGGCAGCGCGATGGGCTTCAGCGCGGCGAGCGTCGCGCGGCGCGCGGCATCGCCCCATTCGAGCGAGGCGCAAAGCTGCGCGAGCGACCAGCCCATCTGCTCGGTTTCGCGGCGCAATTCCGCCGACTCGCGGCTCGCGACGAACCACGCGTTCTCGCGCGCCAGTGCGTCGGCGTCGTGCGCGTGCCAGCGCGCGAGCTGGTGCGCGAGGAACGGCAGTTCGCCGTGCGCGAGCACGTCGGTCAGCCCGCTCGCGATCCAGTCGCGCGCGGTGTCGGCGTCGCGGATCAGGTTCGCGTCGAGCGCGGCCTCGAAGCCCTGCGAATAGCTGAATGCGCCGATCGGCAGCGCGGGCGACGCGAGATGCAGCAGCGCGACGAGCTCAGTGGTGGTCATGGCCGTGGTGGCCGTGCGCGCAGCCCGGGCCGTGTTGGTGATCGTGGTCGTGATCGTGCGGATGCGCGTGCCCGTGGTGTTCGCCGAACACCTGCTGCGCGAGCGCGTAATCCTCGGCGAACGTCGCATCGTGGCCATGCTTGTGGCCGCCGCCGTAGGCGCCGACTTCCGGCTGGAACGGCGCCAGCGCTTCGTCGACCTGCGTGCCGAGCCGGCGCAGCATGTCCGCGAGCACCGGATCGGCTTCGAGCTTCAGGTAGCCGTCGCCGATCTCGACCGGCGTGTGCCGGTTGCCGAGGTGATACGCGGCGCGCATCAGCGTGAGCGGATCGTGCGCACGCACGAGCAGCACCGTTTCGGGCGCCGCGACGATGCGCACCAGCGCGCCGTCGTCGGCGACCAGCACGTCGCCGTCGCGCAGCACGGTGCCGCGCGGCAGCAAGACGGCGACGTCCTCGCCGGTATCGAGCGTGGCCGCGACGCGGCTCTTGCAACGGGCGTCAAAGGCGAGCGTGAGGGTCGGCGCGCGCGCGACGAGCGACGCGGCGAGCTTCACGTTGGGGGCGATGCGTTTGTCGAGCGTGCGCATGAAACGAAGACCGGCAATCAGAACAGGAAATAGCGCTGCGCCATCGGCAGCACCGTCGCGGGCTCGCAGGTGAGCAGCTGGCCGTCGGCGATCACGTCGTAGGTTTCCGGATCGACGCTGATCGACGGCCGCCACGCGTTGTGGATCATGTCGGCCTTCGTCACGTTGCGGCAGTTGCGCACCGGCACGATCCGCTTCGCGAGCCCGTAGCGCTCGGCGATGCCCGCGTCGGCGGCCATCTGCGACACGAAGGTCAGCGACGTGCGCGCGAGCGCACCGCCGCGCGTGGCGAACATCTCGCGGTAATGGACCGGCTGCGGCGTCGGGATCGACGCGTTCGGGTCGCCCATCTGCGCCATCGCGATCATCCCGCCCTTCAGGATCATCGACGGCTTGATGCCGAAGAACGCCGGCTCCCACAGCACGAGGTCGGCCCACTTGCCGGGCTCGATCGAGCCGACTTCGTGCGCGATCCCGTGCGTGATGGCCGGGTTGATCGTGTACTTCGCGACGTAGCGCTTCGCGCGGAAGTTGTCGTTGCGCGCGTTGTCCTCCGGCAGCGCACCGCGCTGCACCTTCATCTTGTGCGCGGTCTGCCAGGTGCGGATGATCACCTCGCCGACGCGGCCCATCGCCTGCGAATCGGACGACAGCATCGACAGCGCGCCGAGGTCGTGCAGGATGTCCTCGGCCGCGATCGTCTCGCGGCGGATCCGCGATTCGGCGAACGCGAGGTCTTCCGCGATCGACGGGTCGAGGTGGTGGCACACCATCAGCATGTCGAGATGCTCGTCGAGCGTGTTGATCGTGTACGGGCGCGTCGGATTCGTCGACGACGGCAGCACGTTCGATTCGCCGCACACCTTCAGGATGTCCGGCGCATGGCCGCCGCCCGCGCCTTCGGTGTGGTACGTGTGGATCGTGCGGCCCTTGAACGCGGCGACCGTCGATTCGACGAAGCCGCCTTCGTTCAGCGTGTCGGTGTGGATCGCGACCTGCGTGTCGGTGTCGTCGGCGACCGACAGGCAGTTGTCGATCGCGGCGGGCGTCGTGCCCCAGTCCTCGTGCAGCTTCAGGCCGATCGCGCCGGCCGCGATCTGCTCGACGAGCGGCTGCGGCACGCTCACGTTGCCCTTGCCGAGGAAGCCGAGGTTAATCGGCCAGCCGTCGGCCGCCTGCAGCATCCGCTCCATGTGCCACGGGCCCGGCGTGCAGGTGGTCGCGTTGGTGCCGGTGGCCGGCCCCGTGCCGCCGCCGAGCATCGTCGTGACGCCCGATGCGAGCGCCTCGTCGATCTGCTGCGGGCTGATGAAGTGGATGTGCGTATCGATGCCGCCCGCGGTGACGATCAGTCCTTCGCCGGCGATCACCTCGGTGGCCGCGCCGATCGCGATCGTCACGCCGGGCTGGATGTCCGGGTTGCCGGCCTTGCCGATCGCGGCGATGCGGCCGTGCTTGATCGCGATGTCGGCCTTCACGATGCCCCAGTGGTCGAGGATCACCGCGTTGGTGATGATGGTGTCGGGTACGTCGGCGGCCACGCGCTGCGACTGGCCCATCCCGTCGCGGATCACCTTCCCGCCGCCGAATTTCACTTCCTCGCCGTAGATCGTGTAGTCGCGCTCGATCTCGATCAGCAGTTCGGTGTCGGCGAGCCGCACGCGGTCGCCCGTCGTCGGCCCGAACATTTCCGCGTACGCGCGGCGGCTCAAGCGTAGTGTCATGTGCTGTTCCTGAAGAGCGGGGCGCGGCTTACAGCGGCCCCATCACCTTGCCCTGAAAACCGTAGACGGCGCGGTCGCCGGCCAGCTCGACGAGCTCGACGGTGCGCGTCTGGCCCGGCTCGAAGCGCACGGCCGTGCCGGCCGCGATGTTCAGCCGGAAACCGCGCGCGGCCGCGCGATCGAACGACAGCGCGTCGTTGACTTCGAAGAAGTGGTAATGCGAGCCGACCTGCACCGGCCGGTCGCCGGTGTTCGCGACGACGAGCGAGCGCGTCGCGCGGCCGGCGTTCAGTTCGTGCTCGCCGTCGTCGGTGAGGATTTCGCCGGGGATCATGCGTGCTACCTCGATCACGGAATCGGATGGTGGACGGTGACGAGCTTGGTGCCGTCGGGGAAGGTCGCTTCGACCTGGATGTCGGGGATCATCTCGGGAACGCCGTCCATCACGTCGTCGCGCGTGAGCAGCGTCGTGCCGTAGTGCATCACCTCGGCGACGGTCTTGCCGTCGCGCGCGGCTTCCATCAGCGCGGCGGTGATGAACGCGACCGCTTCCGGATAGTTCAGCTTCAGCCCGCGCGCGCGGCGGCGCTCGGCCAACAGCGCTGCCGTGAAGATCAGCAGCTTGTCCTTCTCTCGGGGAGTCAGTTTCATGAAGGCAGTCGTTCAGGAAAACGTAATTGTTGTCGATGCACGGGAGGCCGGCATGCTCGCGGCTCATCGTAGCACCGCGCCGTTTTCCGGGTGGCATGTATTGCTTATGTAATCAGCAAGGTGCGTGCCATGCCGCGAGCCCGCCGGCGATGCATCGATGCGCGCTCGTGGTGCGCGATGCATGAAACGGGGGCGCGTCAGATGGGGCGTTGCGTCGGATTGGTGCGTGCGCTCAGGTTTGCCAGAGGCGCAGCGGACGTGCGTCGACGCGATGCACAATCGGGCGCAGCGCGAGCCAGCAGTCAGTGAAATGGCGTTGCAACGCCTCCATCGACGTGGCGAGCGTGCGCACCAGCACGACGCCCGGCGTCACGCAGGTCGCGCCGGCGCGCAGCGTGTCGTCGAACGGCATGCGTGCGGCGAGCGACTCGGCCAGCGCGGCGTCGCATGCGGCGCCGGCCGCCCACAGCGTGCCGTACACGGGGAAGCCGGCGAGGCCCTGCAACGCGCCGCGCAGCGGATCGTGCGCGTCGAGCAGCGCGCGTTCGGTCCAGAGCGGCCGGCCGTCGGCATCGACGAGCGTCGCGTGCGACGCGATGCGGCCGGCCGACCACGTTTCGCCGGCCGCCTGCCGGCCGAGCTGCGTCGCGTCCCAGCCGATCGCGCTCGCGTGCGCGCCCAGCGACAGCGTGAAGTCGAGCGCGGCATGCGCGGCATCGAAGAACAGGTTGTTCTGCGGCAGCCAGTCGAGCTTCGCGTGCGCGCCGACCTTGATGTCGATGCGCTGCGTCGCGTCGAGCCCGTTCGACTTGTACCACTTGGTTGCGCCGGGCGTCGTCAGCACCGCATGGGTGCCGTCGCCGAGCGCGATGTCGAGGTCGAGGCGGTCGCCGCCCGCGACCCCGCCCGGCGGGTGAACGATCACCGCGTGGCAGACGCCGTCGCCTTCCGGGTACAGCGGCCGCTGCACGCGCAGCGGCCCTTCATGCAGCCGGTGCACGAGCGTCGTGCGCATGCCGTGCCGCTCGAAGCCGAGTTCGAGGCGGCCGCGCCATGACTTGGCGGCGGCGGGGCGGGACAGGCAAGCGTGGGAATCGGCGGCGGACATCGGCGGGAAGCTGGGACAGGCGGACGAAACGACGATGCTAACGCAACAATATGCGCTTGGGCGGCGCGGGTTGTCGGTTGCTGCTCGCCGTCGCCTGCCGCCGCCGCCATTACACCGCGATCAACTCGCGCACGCCGTTCGTTTCCATATCCTGCGCCTCGCCGCCCGCGACGATCTCGCCGCGGCTCATCACCCAGTAGCGATCGGCGATCGAGCGCGCGAAATCGTAATACTGCTCGACCAGCAGCACGGTCATCTTCGATTCGTCGACGAGCTGACGCAGCGTGCGCCCGATGTCCTGGATGATCGACGGCTGGATCCCTTCGGTCGGCTCGTCGAGGATCAGCAACTGCGGTTCGCTCATCAGCGCGCGGCCGATCGCCAGCTGCTGCTGCTGGCCGCCGGAAAGGTCGCCGCCGCGTCGCGCGCGCATGTCCTTCAGCACCGGGAACAGTTCGTAGATCCGGTCGGGCACCTTCGACGGCGCCTTGCGGCTCGCCGCGCCGACCAGCAGGTTTTCCTCGACGGTCAGCCGCGGAAAGATGTCGCGGCCCTGCGGCACGTACGCGAGCCCGGCCGCGACGCGCGCATACGGCGGCAGCGTGCCGAGCGCGGTGCCGCGCCACGACACGCTGCCGCTCTTCGCCGCGACGACCCCCATCAGGCAGCGCAGCAGCGTGCTCTTGCCCACGCCGTTGCGGCCGAGCAGCACGGTCAGCTTGCCGTCGTCGGCGCTCAGGTTCACGTTGCGCAGGATATGGCTGCCGCCGTAATACTGGTTCAGTGCATCGATCTTGAGCATCGCATCATCGTCCGAGGTATGACTCGATCACCGCGTCGTCGCGCTTGACCTGGTCGAGCGTGCCTTCCGCGAGCACCGCGCCTTCGGCCATCACCGTCACGCGGCCCGTGTCGCCCGCGAGCGCGGCGACGAACTCCATGTCGTGCTCGACGACCATCATCGAGCAGGTGCCGCGCAGCGTGTTCAGCAGCTTCGCGAGCTCCATCGTCTCGTGGTCGGTCATCCCGGCCGCGGGCTCGTCGAGCAGCAGCAGCGCCGGGCGCTGCATCAGCAGCATGCCGATCTCGAGCCGCTGCTTCTGGCCGTGCGACAGCTCGCCGGCCGCGCGATACGCATCGCTTTCGAGGCCGATCAGCGTGAGCGTGTCCTCGATCTTCGCCTGCGCCGCGCGGTCGAGCCGCGCGCGCAGCGACGCGAGCCAGCCCTTGTCGGTCTGCATCGCGAGTTCGAGGTTTTCCCACACCGGATGCTGCTCGAACACGGTCGGCTTCTGAAACTTGCGGCCGATCCCGGCGCGCGCGATCTCGGGTTCGCTCATCCGCGCGAGGTCGATGGTCTGGCCGAGAAACACCTTGCCCGCATCGGGGCGCGTCTTGCCGGTGATCACGTCCATCATCGTCGTCTTGCCCGCGCCATTCGGGCCGATCACGCAGCGCAGCTCGCCCGCGTCGATCGCGAGCGACAGCTTGTTCAGCGCGCGAAAGCCGTCGAAGCTCACCTCGATGTCCTCGAGATACAGGATCGTGCCGTGCGACGTGTCGATGCCGGCGGGCATCACGCGGCCCATCGACGCGGTGCCGCTGACCGCGAGCAGCTCGTCTTCGGCTGGCGGCGTGAACTGGTAGAGCGCTGTGCCGTTCATCCGCGCTTCCCCTTGGCGAGCAGCGTGTCGACGAGGCCCATGATTCCGCGCGGCAGCAACAGCGGCACCAGCACGAAGATCAGGCCGAGAAAGAACAGCCAGTATTCGGCGAAGTACGCGGTGAAGAAGCTCTTCGCACCGTTGACCGCGAACGCGCCGACGATCGGCCCGATCAGCGTGCCGCGGCCGCCGACGGCGACCCAGATCGCCATTTCGATCGAGTTGCCGGGCGACATCTCGCCGGGGTTGATGATGCCGACCTGCGGCACGTACAACGCGCCGGCGATCGCGCACAGCACGGCCGACAGCGTCCACACGAACAGCTTGTACGCGAGCGGGCTGTAGCCGAGGAACATCAGCCGCGTCTCGCCGTCGCGCACCGCGGTGACCACGCGCCCGAGCTTGCTCGACACGATCGCGCGCGCCGCGATGAACGCGAGCACGAGCGTCGCGAAGCTGAGCAGCAGCAACACGGTGCGGGTGCCGGGCGACGTGATCGGGAAGCCGGCGATGCGCTTGAAGTCGGTGAAGCCGTTGTTGCCGCCGAAGCCCGTCTCGTTGCGAAAGAACAGCAGCATCGCGGCGAACGTCAGCGCCTGCGTGATGATCGACAGGTACACGCCCTTCACGCGCGAACGGAACGTGAAGAAGCCGAACACCCAGGCCAGCACGGCGGGCACGAGCACGACCAGCGCGAGCGCCCATGCGAGATGCTGCGTGCCGCTCCAGTACCACGGCAACTGGTGCCAGTCGAGGAACACCATGAAGTCGGGCAGGTCGCTGCCGTACTTGCCGTCGCGGCCGATCTCGCGCATCAGGTACATGCCGATCGCGTAGCCGCCGAGCGCGAAGAACAGCCCGTGGCCGAGGCTCAGGATGCCGCAGTAGCCCCACACCAGATCGAGCGCGAGCGCGGCGATCGCGTAGCACATCAGCTTGCCGGCGAGCGTCATCGTGTATGCGGACAGATGGAACGCGCTCGCCTCGGGCGCGACCAGCGCGGCGAGCGGCACGCCGATGCCGATCGCGACGCACAGCGCGATCAGCGCGAGCCACGCGCGGCGCGACAGCAGCGCCGGACGCGGCGGCAGGCCGAGCGCGAAGCCGGCGTCGCCGCGCGCGGCGGCCGCTGCGGGCTGCGGCGCGCCCGCGACCGGGTTCGACAGGGAATCGGTGATTGAAGTCATGTCAGGCCTCCGCGCTGCGTCCCTTCGGGGCGAACATCCCCTGCGGGCGTTTCTGGATGAACAGCACGATCATCACGAGCACCGCGATCTTCGCGAGCACGGCGCCCCAGAACGGCTCGATCGCCTTGCTGACGAGGCCGAGCCCGAAGCCGCCGAGCACGGTGCCGGCGATCTGGCCCACGCCGCCGAGTACGACCGCCATGAACGAATCGATGATGTAGTTCTGCCCGAGGTCAGGGCCCACGTTGCCGATCTGCGACAGCGCGCAGCCGCCGAGGCCCGCGATGCCCGCGCCGAACGCGAACGCATACACATCGACGCGCGCGGTCTTCACGCCGACGCACGCGGCCATCCGCCGGTTCTGCGTGACGGCGCGCACGAACAGCCCGAGCCGCGTCTTCGTCAGCACGGCCCACGCGACGAACACGACCGCGAGCGCGAACGCGAGGATCACGAGCCGGTTGTAAGGCAGGATCAGGTTCTGCATCACCGACACGCCGCCGCTCATCCACGACGGGTTCACCACCTGCACGTTCTGTGCGCCGAACAGCATGCGGGTCGCCTGGATCAGGATCAGGCTCACGCCGAAGGTCGCGAGCAGCGTCTCGAGCGGGCGGCCGTACAGATGCCGCAGCACGAGCCGTTCGAGCACGATGCCCACGAGCGCGGCCGCCGCGAACGATACCGGCACCGCGACGAGCGGATACCAGTCGAATGCGGCCGGCGCATAGCGCTGGATCAGCGTCTGCACGACATAGGTTGCGTACGCACCGATCATCAGGAATTCGCCGTGCGCCATGTTGATCACGCCGATCAGCCCGTACGTGATCGCGAGGCCGAGCGCGGCGAGCAGCAGCACGCTGCCGAGCGACAGGCCCGCGAACACCGTGCCCACGATTTCGCCGCGACGCTGCAGCGCGTGCAGGGCGTCGAGCCCTTGTTGCGCGGCTTCGCGCACGCGTGCATCGGGCTCGGCGTAGCTGCCGTCCGCGTTCTTCGCGACGAGCGGGCGCAACTGCTCGATCATGTCGAGATCCTGGCGCGCGGCCACCACCTGCGCGGCTTCGAGACGCTTCGCCGGATCGGCGTCGTGCAGCGCGGCGATCGCCCACAGCGCGTCGAGGCGGCGCTTCAGCACCGGATCGGTTTCCTTTGCGCGTGCGCGGTCGATCATCGGCTTGAGCGCAGGGTCGGGCGACTTCAGCAGCGCGTCGATCGCGTCGCGACGCGTCGCGACATCGGGCGATGCGAGTGCGAGGCCCGAGCGCGCGCCGGCGATCTTCGTGCGCAGCAGGTTGTTCAGCATCACCGGCTGCGCGTCGCCGGCCGGCGTCGCGGCCTGCGTGAGCGCATCGTGCGCGGTGTCGCCGGTCTGGATCAGCAGGCGGCCGTCGGCGGTCGCGAGCGCGTCGCCGGTCGACAGCGCATCGAGCAGCGCGGCGGCGCGCGGATCGGCGTCGGCGGCAAGGCGCTCGACTGCGGCCGTCTTCGCGTCGAAGTCGTCGCCGGCGAGCGCGGCGGTATCGGCGGCCGTCAGTGCGAATGCGGCGCGCGGCAGTGCGAGCGCGAGCATCGCGCCAGCGACGAGCGCGACGGCCGCGCGGCGAAAGCGTGTAGGCATCGGGGATTCCTGTCGGGCTGGGGAAAGCGCACGCGGGGGCCGCCGCGCGGCTGCGTGCGGCGCGGCGCCGCACGCGTGAAGCGGCGCACCGCGCGCGGATGCGACCGGAGCGCCGCGTGCAACGTGCGCGACGTGTGCGACGTATGCAGCGCGTGCGCTCCGGCCGGCATCAGGCGAGCGCCGCGCGCTGCCGGCGCAGGAACGCCGGGATCGAGCTGACGACGTCCGGCTTGCCCTGGTTACCCGCGATGAACGGGCTCCACGGCTGTGCGCGCACGGCCGTCTTGGTCTTCCACACGACGTTGAATTGCCCGTCGCCGCGGATCTCGCCGATCATCACCGGCTTGTGCAGGTGGTGGTTGCCGTCCATCGTGAGTGTGAAGCCCGACGGCGCGGCGACGGTCTGGCCGATCATCGCGACGCGCACCTTGTCGACGTCGGTGCTCTTCGCCTTCTCGACGGCCTGCTTCCACATATGGATGCCTACGAAGGTGGCCTCCATCGGATCGTTGGTCACGCGCTTCGCGCCGCCCGGCAGGTTGTTCGCCTTCACCCACGCGGCGAACTGGTCCTTGAACTTCGTGTTGGTCGGGTTCTTCACCGACATGAAGTAGTTCCATGCGGCAAGGTGGCCGACGAGCGGCTTCGTGTCGATCCCGCGCAGTTCCTCCTCGCCGACCGAGAACGCGACCACCGGCACGTCGGTCGCCTTGATCCCCTGGTTGCCGAGCTCCTTGTAGAACGGCACGTTCGAATCGCCGTTGATGGTCGAGATCACGGTCGTCTTGCCGCCTTGCGCGAAGTTCTTGATGTTCGCGACGATGGTCTGGTAATCGCTGTGGCCGAACGGCGTGTAGACCTCCTGAATGTCGGCGTCCTTCACGCCCTTCGATTTCAGGAACGCGCGCAGGATCTTGTTGGTCGTGCGCGGATACACGTAGTCGGTGCCGAGCAGGAAGAAGCGCTTGGCGCCGCCGCCTTCGGCGCTCATCAGGTACTCGACGGCCGGGATCGCCTGCTGGTTCGGCGCCGCGCCCGTGTAGAACACGTTGCGCGACATTTCCTCGCCTTCATACTGCACCGGGTAGTAGAGCAGACCGTTGAGCTCCTCGAACACCGGCAGCACCGACTTGCGCGACACCGACGTCCAGCAGCCGAACACGCACGCGACCTTGTCCTGCGTGAGCAGCTGGCGCGCCTTCTCGGCGAACAGCGGCCAGTTCGAGGCAGGATCGACGACCACCGGCTCCAGCTTGCGACCCATCACGCCACCGTTCTTGTTGATGTCGGCGATCGTCATCAGCGCGGTGTCCTTCAGCGACGTCTCGGAGATCGCCATCGTGCCCGACAGCGAGTGCAGGATGCCGACCTTGATCGGGCCGGTGCCTGCATCGGCCGCATGCGCGAACGGACTCTTGCCCGCCAGCGCGAGCGCACCGGCCATCGAACCGAACTTCAGCAGACTGCGACGTTTCATCGATATCCCCTTGACGTGTTGGTTGTGCGTGCGCCGTGGACGGCGCCGGCATCCGTGTAACGCAAGGCATGTGCCAGTCGTGTCGATGCACGCCCGGCGTGCCGTTACGGCGCGATGCGGGGCGTCGGTGCGGTGCGCGTGGCGCGTCGTGCGGCATCGGCGATCCGTCGCGGTGCGCTCGGGCGGGCGGAAATGGTGCATCCGCGTGCGGGCGCACGCATCACGTGCGCTCGGACGGGGCGGGACGGGGCAGGAGAGGGCGCGACAGGCGACGATAGGGCGGCAACCGTCGGCGGAAATGAAACGGGCGCGCAATGCGCGCCCGTTCGGCGAATCGGTGCGACCGCGGCGAGCGGTCGGCGTGGCGGCGCATGACGCGCCGCGCGGAAGGTCAGTAGCGCGGCACGGCGGGATCGACGTCGCGCGACCACGCGTCGATTCCGCCTTGCAGGTTGTACAGCTTCGTGAAGCCGCGCGATTCGAGGAACATCGCGACCTGCGCGCTGCGCATCCCGTGATGGCACACGCAGACGATCTCGGCTTCGTCGTCGAGCTCCTCGCTGCGTGCGGGAATCTGCTGCATCGGGATCGACACGCTGCCGGCGATCTGGGCGGTCGAGATTTCCCACGGTTCGCGCACGTCGAGCACGACCGGCGCCGGTCGTGCCGGATCGCGCAGCCAGTCGGCGAGCATCGCGGGCGTCAGGATCTGCATGGCTGCGCCGCCGCTCAGAACTTGAAGCGCGACGGCTCGATCGCGTTCACGAGGTGGTTCACGTAGGTTTCGAACACGTCGGCGACGCGGTACTGCTTGTCGTCGATGCGCGTGATGATCTGCGCCTTCATCACCGGACGGCCGCCGACGAATGCCGACAGGCGGCCGCCGACCTTCAGCTGTTCGAGCATCTGCTGCGGCACGACCGGCAGGCCGCCTGCGACGCAGATCACGTCGTACGGCGCCTTGGCGGGCCAGCCGAGCGAGCCGTCGCCGAGCACGACTTCGGCGTTCGTCACGCCGTCGTTGCGCAGGTTGTCGGCTGCGAACTTCGCGATCGTCGGATCGATGTCGACCGCCGTCACGTGCTGCGCGCGATGTGCGAACAGGGCGGCCAGGTAGCCGGAGCCCGCACCGATCACGAGGACGTTCTCGTGCTTCTTGACCGCCAGATCCTGCAGCACGCGCGCTTCGACGCGCGGGAACAGCATCTTGCTGGTGCCGCCCGGCAGCGGCAGTTCGAGATCGGCGAACGCCAGATCGCGGTGTTCGGGCAGAACGTAGTTTTCTCGCTTGACGATCGACAGCAGGCCCAGGACGTCCAGGTCCAGCACGTCCCACGGCCGGATCTGTTGTTCGATCATGTTGAAACGCGCGTTTTCGATATTCATGGTGTGGTCACGCAGCCAAATCGGCCGTCAGCGGGGATAGAAAAACTTCGTGATTGTACCAAACGGGGCGTCGGCAAAGCCTTCAGGCAGCCTGCAACAGACCTTTACGCATTGCTCTTCTTGATCTGCGCCTCGAACGCGAGGTCCAGCTTGCTGGCCTTGCGCGGCTTTTTGGGGCCGAATTCGTCGACGAAGCGGACGAATTCGTCGAGCGGAAGCGGTTCGCTGCGTTTTTCGGCGGTGCCGCCCGAGCGGTCGACCAGATAGAACAGGCCGCCGGCCATCGCAACGGCCGCGAACTGCGGGTTGCCGGAGCGGGCCTTCAGGCGTTCGACCGCGTTGGTCGCTTTGGTGGTGCGCATGGTGCGGATGGTTGCAGAGGCGTCGAGCCCCTTACTTTATCAAACCAGCCGCCCGCATGTGCCGCGCCGCGCTAGACGGTGCGCGAATAGCGCTGGCGTGGTGTTTGCGCCAGATACGCGTCGAAGGCCATCGCGATGTTGCGCACCACCATCCGGCCGGCCGGATGGATCGTCAGGCGGTCGCCGGCGATGCTGAGCAGCCCGTCGCGCTCGAACGGGCGCAGCGCTTCCAGCTCGCGCGCGAAGTGCTCGGCGAAGTGCACGCCGTGCGCCGCTTCGATGTGCGAGAACGGCAGCTCGAGGTTGCACATCAGCTGCGTGATCACGTCGCGGCGCAGGCGGTCTTCGGCCGTCAGACGCACGCCGCGCGCGATCGGCAGCCGGCCCGCGTCGAGGGCGGCACCGTAGCCGGGCAGGTCCTTCGCGTTCTGCGCGTAGACGTCGCCGACCTTGCCGATCGACGACACGCCGATCCCGATCAGATCGGTATCGGCCCGCGTGCTGTAGCCCTGGAAATTGCGCTGCAGCGTGCCGTTTTGCTGCGCGCGCACGAGTTCGTCGGTCGGCTTCGCGAAGTGATCCATCCCGATGTAGACGTAGCCGGCCGACGTCAGCATGTCGATCGCGAGGCCGAGCAGCGCGATGCGCGTTTCGGGCGACGGCAGCGTGGCGTCGTCGATCTGCCGCTGCATCTTGAACAGGTGCGGCATGTGCGCGTAGCCGAACACCGACAGGCGGTCCGGCGCGAGCTCGATGATCGTCTCCAGCGTGCGTGCGAACACGGCGACCGTCTGGTGCGGCAGCCCGTAGATCAGGTCGACGCTGACCGAATGGAAGCCCGTCGTGCGTGCGGCCGAGATCAGGTCGGCCGTCATCGCGCGTGGCTGCACGCGGTTGATCGCCTGCTGCACGACCGGGTCGAAATCCTGCACGCCGAGGCTCAGCCGGTTGAAGCCGATATTGCGCAGATGCACGAGCGTCGCCGGCGTGACGGTGCGCGGGTCGATCTCGATCGAGAATTCGGCGTCCATGTCCGGCGCGAGCGTGAAATGCTCGCGCGTGGCGGCCATCAGCTCGGCCGTCTCGGCATCGGACAGGAAGGTCGGCGTGCCGCCGCCCCAGTGCAGCTGCGTGACCGGGCGCGCGGGGTCGAACAGCGCGGCCTGCAGCGCGAGCTCGCGCTTCAGCTGTTCAAGGTACGGGCGCGCGCGCCGGTGGTTGTTGGTCGCGATCTTGTTGCAGCCGCAGTAGAAGCAGGCCGTGTTGCAGAACGGGATGTGGAAGTACAGCGACAGCTCGCTCGACGACGCACCGGGATCGCGCGCGGCGCGCGCGTAGTCGGCCGGATCGAAATCGTCGCGGAACTGCAGGGCGGTCGGGTAGGACGTATAGCGCGGGCCGTTCGCGCCGTATTTCGCGAGCAAATCGGGGCGGAACAGGGTGTCGGCAGAACCGGAGCTCATGATGGTCTCGCGCTATTCGAATGCGTCCGAGTATATAAACGCGCGCTCCGGCCGCATTGTGTAATAACGTCGCAGCCGGCGGTGGCACAATGTGCGGTGGGCCGCCGCACGCCGCGTCCGGTTGCCGCACCGTTTTTGTTGTCTGTTCGAGAGAGCCGAGTGTCCGTCGAAATACCTGTCCGGCCGGCGTCCGCCGATGCCGTGTCGCCGCATGCGTGCCGCCCCGGCTGCGGCGCGTGCTGCATCGCGCCATCGATTTCCTCGCCGATTCCCGGGATGCCGAACGGCAAGCCCGCAGGCGTGCGCTGCGCGCAGCTCGGCGACGATCTGCAGTGCCGGATTTTCGGCCGACCGGAGCGGCCCGCGTGCTGTTCGGGATTGCAGCCGTCCGCCGAGATGTGCGGCGTGTCGCGCGACGACGCGCTTGCATGGCTCGCGCACCTCGAGATCGCCACGCAGCCTTCGCCAGACGCGGGCGCCGGCCGTTAGCCAGCCGTCGCGCCGTCGCGCCGCGGCGCGCGGGCGGTGCGCCCGTGGAACCCGCCGCGCGCGACGCCGCACTAACGTCGGTGCATCGCACTTCATCGCACGGCCGGTCGTCCGACCGCGGCCGCGCCCGATACAGGAGATTGTCCAGCATGACCGCACCTTGCACGCCCGGCCGGCGCCGTTTCGTCGCCGCCTGTGCCGGCGCACTCGGCGTGTCGATATCGCTTGCCGCCTGCGCGTCGACGTTCCCGTTCATTCCGGATCACTACACGTTTTCGCGCGGCGACGTGCAGAAAGCCGTCGCGCGCAAGTTCCCGTACGAGCGGACCGTCGCGCAGGTCGTCGACGTCGCGCTCGCGAATCCGGCCGTCAACCTGCTGCCTGACCAGAACCGCGTTGCGGTGCAGCTGGATGCGCATTTCACGAGTCCGTTCCTGCGCGAACCGGTGAGCGGCAAGTTCACCGTGTCGGGCCAGCTGGCTTACGACGCGCCGAGCCGCTCGGTCGTGCTGAAGGCGCCGGCCGTCGACAATCTCGTGCTCGACGGCGACGCGCAAATGTACGCGCAACAGGTCGGCGCGGCGGCCGGGCTGCTCGCGACGCAGGTGCTGACCAACTACCCGATCTACACGTTCAAGCCCGAGCAACTTCAATTTGCCGGCGTGAACTACGAACCCGGTACAATTACGATTCTTACAAACGGCATACGCGTGGCGATCGTCGAGAAATGACGGCGCAGCGCGCGCGGCCGGGCGGGCCGCGGCGCTGACGTGGCCGTTTCTTTCGACTACTTCGGAGTTGGGCCACGGATGGACTGGATCCTGATCTGCAAGGCATTGATCCTCGGCGTCGTCGAGGGGCTGACGGAATTCCTTCCGGTGTCGAGCACCGGCCACCTGATCGTTGCGGGCAGCTTCCTCAATTTCAACGATGCGCACGCGAAGACGTTCGACGTCGTGATCCAGTTCGGCGCGATCCTGGCGGTGTGCTGGGAATACCGCGAACGGATCGTGTCGGTCGTGTGCGGGCTGCCGAGCCGGCCCGACGCGCGGCGCTTCACGCTGAACGTCGTGATCGCCACGATTCCGGCGATCGCGCTCGGCCTGCTGCTGGAGAAGAAGATCAAGGCCGTGCTGTTTTCGCCGGTGCCGGTCGCGTTTGCGCTGGTCGTCGGCGGCGCGATCATCCTGTGGGCCGAGGCGCGGCAGCGCGAGCGTAGCGAGCCGCCGCGCGTGCAGTCGGTCGACGCGTTGACTCCGCTGGATGCGCTGAAGGTCGGCATCGCGCAATGCTTCGCGCTCGTGCCGGGCATGTCGCGCTCGGGCTCGACGATCATCGGCGGGATGCTGTTCGGGCTCGACCGGCGTGTCGCGACCGAGTTCTCGTTCTTCCTCGCGATTCCGATCATCTTCGGCGCGACGCTGTATGAAACCGTCAAGGATTGGCAGGCGTTCACGGTCGACTCGCTCGGCCTGTTCGCGCTCGGGCTGGTTGCCGCGTTCGTCAGTGCGTTCGTGTGCGTGCGCTGGCTGCTGCGCTTCGTCGCGACGCACGATTTCACCGTGTTCGCGTGGTACCGGATCGCGTTTGGGCTGTTCGTGCTGCTCGTCGGTTACAGCGGATGGCTCAACTGGGCGTGACGCCCGGCGTTGAAGGCAGTGGTCAATGACGAACGGCCCGATCGGCAGATGCCGGTCGGGCCGTTTTGCGTTGCGCGGGGTGCGTCGGGTTCAGGCGGCGCGCTTGCGGAACACCAGATCCCAGACGCCGTGGCCGAGCCGCAGGCCGCGGCGTTCGAACTTCGTGACCGGGCGGTAGTCGGGGCGCGGCGCGTAGTCGGCCGCGGTGTTTTCGAGCGTCGGCTCGGCGCTGAGCACTTCCAGCATTTGCTCGGCGTAGTTTTGCCAGTCGGTCGCGCAATGCAGGTACGCGCCGGGTTTCAGGCGCGCCGCGAGCTGTGCGACGAGCGGCGGCTGGATCAGCCGGCGCTTGTGGTGGCGCGCCTTGTGCCACGGGTCGGGGAAGAAGATGTGCACGCCGTCGAGGCTTTCCGGGGCGAGCATGTGCTCGAGCACTTCGACCGCGTCGTGCTGGATGATGCGGATGTTCGTCAGGCCTTGTTCGCCGATCAGCTTCAGCAGCGCGCCGACGCCCGGCTCGTGCACTTCGACGCCGAGGAAATCGTCGCCGGGGCGGTGCGCGGCGATTTCGGCGGTCGATGCGCCCATCCCGAAGCCGATCTCGAGGATGCGCGGTGCGCTGCGGCCGAACACGGCGTCCCAGTCGGGCAGCGTCGGTGCGTACGGGACGACGAAGCGCGGGCCGAGTTCGTCGATCGCGCGGCGCTGGCCGGTCGACACGCGGCCGGCGCGCGTCACGAAGCTGCGGATGCGGCGGTGGTGCAGCGGGTTGACTTCGTCGGCGCCGTCGGCGGCTTCGTCGGGAAGGGCGGCGTCGTCCGGCGGCAGGCCGGCTTCGTTCGGATCGTCGTGCATCATCGGTGACTGAGTAAGACTCGGTTCGGGCGCGAGGCCGTTACGCGTAGCGGTGCGCCGGATGAACGGGCACATGGTACAAAAAAGCCGCCTTCGACGAGGCGGCTCTTGCGCTGGCTGCCGGGCAGCCGAAGGTGGAGCGGGCGATGGGAATCGAACCCACGTCATCAGCTTGGGAAGCTGAGGTAATGGCCATTATACGACGCCCGCAGAACGCGCAATTGTACAGGGGGTTGGG
>NZ_PQMX01000089.1:0-21340 GCF_004368385.1 Burkholderia sp. B10
GTCTCGGTGTCTCGGTGTCTCGGCGGATAGGCGGATGGGCGGATGGGCGGATGGGCACATCGGCGCGTCGACACACCGGGCATCGGGCAGCGGCACATCACCCAATCACCCACTACCCCATCACCGGCATCGCCGGCACAGCGCCGCCCTACGCCGCCGCGCGTCGCTCATGCAGCCGCAACGCGACCCACGCGATCGCGGCCGACACGATGCCGACCACGCCGCCGAACGTCCCGACCCACGCGAGGCCGAAATCCGCGGCGATATGGTTGCCGAGCAGCGCGCCGGCGCCGATGCCGACGTTGTACAGCCCCGAGAAGATCGACACCGCGAGATCGGTCGCGTGCGGCGCGAGCTTGAGCACCCAGGCCTGCATCGCGAGCCCGAAGCAGACGATCGCGCCGCCCCACACCAGCGTGTGCACGGACAGCGTGACGATGTTCAGCGCGCTCGGAAACAGCACCAGCAGACACGCGGACAACGCCACGATCGACGCGAGCAGGAAATCGGCCGGCCGCTCCGGGAACACGCGATTGAAGCAGATGGCCGCGGGCATCCCGGCGACGCCGAACAGGATCAGCACGTAGGTGATCCGGCTGCTGCTCGCATGATTGACGGTCTGCACGAACGGCTCGATGTACGTGTACGACGTGAAGTGCGCGGACACGACCAGCACCGTGATCGCGTACAGCGACACCAGCGCCGGCTTGCGCAGGAACGTGCCGATGCTGGCGAGCGAGCCGGCGCCCTGGCTCGCGAGCGTCGGCAGCGTCGCGCGCAGCAGCAACAAGGCGACGGCCGCCGCCGCGCCGATCACGAGGAACGTGACGCGCCAGCCGAGCGCTTCGCCGATCACGCGCCCGAGCGGAATGCCGGCGACCATCGCGATCGCGGTGCCCATCGCGAGCAGGCTCAGCGCGCGGCTCTTGCGGTCGTTCGGCGCGAGCCGCACCGCGAGCGGCACCGAGATCGACCAGAACACCGCATGCGCACACGCGACGCCGAGCCGCCCGATCATCAGCACCGTGAAATTCCACGCGACGCCGGTCACGACGTGACTGGCGACGAACACGAGCAGCGCGCAACTGAGCAGCTTGCGGCGCTCGACGTGACGCGTGACGAAGGTGAGCGGCAACGACACGACGGCGACGGCCCACGCGTAGATCGTCAGCATCAGGCCGACGGCGGTGGGCTGCATCTGCAGGCTGTCGCCGATGGCGCTCAGCAGTGCGACGGGCACGAACTCGGTGGTGTTGAAGATGAAGGCAGTGAGCGCGAGGGCCAGGACGCCCCACCACGACTGCTCGGAACTGACGGCGTCCGGAGTTGCCATACGGGAATTCGACGAAGGTTGGGCGCGCGTGCGCGGGCCGTAACGGAGCGTGCCGGGCAGTGCCGCCCCGCGCATCGCGCCGATTGTACAGCGGCGCCCGACATGCCGCCGCGGCGCGAGGGCGACATGGCGACATGGCGACATGGCAGCGACACGTCGGCGGGCCGATAATGTGCGCAACCCTTCGCGAACGATTCGCCCGAATGTCACCAGGCCAGGAGATTCACATGCGCATTGAAACGTCATTTCTGTTCGATCTCGACGGCACGCTCGTCGACAGCGTCTACCAGCACGTGCTCGCGTGGAAGGAAGCGCTCGATGCAGAAGGCATGGAGCTGTCGGTATGGCGCATCCATCGCAAGATCGGGATGAGCGGCGGGCTGTTCCTCAACCAGCTGCTGCGCGAAACGTCGGGCGACATCGACGCCGACCGCGTCGAACGGCTCGCCCGGCTGCATGCGGCCGCCTACCAGCGGCTGCGCGCGCAGGTGCGGCCGCTGCCCGGTGCGCGCGAGCTGCTGGCCGCGCTGTCGAACGCCGGCATCCGCTGGGCGATCGCGACCAGCGGACGCATGGAAACCGCGGCCATCAATCTGGAGGCGCTCGGCGTCGATCCGGCGAAGAACGTGGTCGTCACGCGCGATCAGGTCAAGTATGCGAAGCCGGACCCCGATCTGTTCCTGACGGCCGCGGCGAAGTTGAACGTGCAGATCGAGCATAGCGTCGTGGTCGGCGACAGCATCTGGGACATGCTCGCGGCGAGCCGCTGTCGCGCGCTGGGCGTCGGCCTGTTGTCGGGCGGCTACGGCAGCGACGAACTGGAGCGCGCCGGTGCGCTGCGCGTGTATGACGATCCGGCCGATTTGCTGCGGCATCTCGACGAGGTGGCCGCGCGGCCGTGAGGTCAATTCGGATGCGTGCGGGGTTCGTGGGACGGGGCGTCGTATTGCCGCGAACCCGAATCCCGTAACGAGACGGGACAATCCATCACGGGCTTCCCGGCGTTACACGAATCCACGGGCAAACGCAGCCCGTATTCATGGCAACGAGGTGATGCAGACAAGACCCGGTTCCCCGCGCACGAACTCGGCGCCAAGTTTCAGCGTCTCGACGAAATCGCGACCGTAGTTTCCAGCAAAAATACGGTACGCGCGTCGCGTTCGCCCGGATCGCTGAGCCCCCCGCCCCCTAAACCGTCCTCCTGACCAACATCGTCCGAATCTCCGAAATCGCCTTCGTCGGATTCAACCCCTTCGGGCACACATCCGTGCAATTCATGATCGTCCGGCACCGGAACAGCCGATACGGATCCTCGAGATTATCGAGCCGCTCGGCCGTCGCCATATCGCGTGAATCGGCAATGAACCGGTACGCCTGCAGCAACCCCGCCGGCCCGACGAACTTGTCCGGGTTCCACCAATAGCTCGGGCACGACGTCGAACAGCACGCACACAAAATGCACTCATACAGCCCGTCGAGCTGATCGCGCTCCTCCGGCGTCTGCAACCGCTCGCGTTCAGGCGGCGTCGTGTCATTGATCAGGTAAGGCCGTATCGAGTGATACTGGTTGAAGAAGTCCGTCATGTCGACGATCAGATCGCGCACCACCGGCAACCCGGGCAGCGGCCTGAGCACGATCTCGCGCGGCAGCGTCTTCATGTTGGTCAGGCACGCGAGCCCGTTCTTGCCGTTGATGTTCATCGCATCGGAGCCGCAAATCCCCTCGCGGCACGAGCGCCGGTACGACAGCGTCTCGTCGTCGTGCTTCAGGCGTCCGAGCACGTCGAGCAGCATGCGGTCGTCGGCGCTCACGTCGATCTCGTAGCGCTGCATGTACGGCGCGGCGTCGCGATCGGGATCGGGATCGTAACGGTAGATGTGTAGCGTACGCGGATCGTTCATGGTTCCTCCCGGCACGGCGCCGGCATCGGGTGACAAGGTGCGCGGCCGGCCGGTACGCAAACGCCATACCGACCGACCGCGCATCGACGGGCATCAAGCGGCATCAACCGGCATCAACGCGACTCAATCGTCGTCGAGCCGCTTGTCGATCAGATAACGTCCACGCTCGACGCCCGCGCGCAGCGCCTCCTCCTCCGACGCCCACTCCGGATTCGCCGGCTCCGGCACGAACAGCTCGATGCGCGCGCCATCGACGTACACCTGCACCTCGTCCGCCCACGCGCCGCGTTCGTTGCGGCGCGCCCACACGCGTATCTCGTGGCCGCGATACGGATCGCGCACCTGTGCATCGGGTTGATGCTCCATGCTGGCCCCCTGTGCTTATCTGCGATGACATGAAAAAAATGCGCGCCGCATGATCGGCGCGCACGCCGCGCTGCCCGCGCGCATACGACATGCCCGCGCCTCCGCGCCCGGCACGCCCCTTGCGTCCCCATTGCACATCGCACCGCTCCGGTACGCCAGATAAAAAGGGAGGCCACGATGATCGGCCATATCGAACTTCTCGGACGCCTGCTGCTCGCCGCGCTGCTCGGCAGCGTGGTCGGGCTCGAGCGCGAGCGACTCAACTGGGCCGCGGGCCTGCGCACGCACATGCTGGTGTGCGTCGGCTCCGCGCTCGTGATGCTCGTCTCGATCTTCGGCTTCGCCGACGTGCACGGGCAGGCAGGCGTCGTGCTCGATCCGTCGCGGGTCGCCGCGCAGGTGGTGTCGGGCATCGGCTTTCTCGGCGCCGGCTCGATCCTGCTGCGCGGCGAAGTGGTGCGCGGGCTGACGACGGCCGCGAGCCTGTGGGCCGTGGCCGGCATCGGCCTCGCCGCGGGCGGCGGCATGTACGTCGCGGCGCTGGGCGCAACCGCGATCGTGCTCATGATCCTCGCCGGCGTGAAGCCGCTCGAGCGCCGCTTCATCGCGCAACGGCAGCAGCGCACGCTGCGCCTCGTCGTCGAGCGCGGCGGCCTCACGCTCGCGACGCTGCACGACGCGCTCGGCAACGGCCGCGTGCGCGTGAAGCGCTTCATCGTCCAGCAATCCGACGACGACCCCGATACCGACGACATCTCGGTGTCGTTCTCGCGCACGAGCGGAGCGGAATTTGCGGCGATCTGCCGGACGCTGAAAGGCATCACCGGCGTGCGCACCTGTTGCCCCGACAACGACAACTCGTCAAGGAGTTTCGCGTGACCCAGACGGACCTGCTCTCCTACCTCGTGACGAGCCAGCTCGCGGCGCGCATGCGCGGCGGCGAGTGGCTCACCGTCAGCCAGGTCGTCGGCGCGCTGCGCGCGTGGCTCGCGTGCCATCACGCCGAATGCGACTGGCTCGACCGGATCGGGATCGCGCACGCGTCGCTGCTGATCGCGCAGGGCATCTACGAGATCGCGTGCGCGTACGGCGACCCGGAAGGCGTCGAGCGGATTCGCATCGGACTCGCGTCGCCCGAGCTGAAGGCGCTGCGCGCGCGCTGCGACGTGCTGCTGCAACGTTTCGACGGCAACCGCGACGCCGGCGCCCGATGAGCACGCCCGACCAGACGGCGCACCGGCCGTTCGCGGCCAACGCGCGCGGCGACGCCGTACCGGCCTGGTCGCCCGCGGACGAGCCCACGCGCCACGGCCTGCTCGAACGCGGCCGCAACTGCGACGCGATCCGTCATGCGGACCGCTTCACGACGCTGGTGGATGGCGCCGCGTATTTCCCGACGCTGCGCGCCGCGTTGCGCCGCGCGCGCCACACGGTGTTCATCCTCGGCTGGGACGTCGACAGCCGGATGCAGCTCGCGCCCGACGGCGCGGACGACGGGTTGCCAGACACGCTCGCCCCGTTCCTGCACGCGCTCGCGACCGCCCGGCACAACCTGCGCATCTACGTGCTCGCGTGGGACTTCGCGATGATCTACGCGCTCGAGCGCGACTGGCCGCCGGTCTATCGCGCCGCGTGGCGCGCGCATCGCGGCATCCGCTTCCGTCTCGACGACGCGCATCCGCGAGGCGCGTCGCATCATCAGAAGCTGGTGGTGATCGACGACCGGCTCGCCTTCGTCGGCGGCCTCGACCTGACGGTCGCGCGCTGGGACACGTCGGCCCACGCAGCCGACGATCCGCGCCGGCGCGACGCGCGCGGAACGCCATACGGGCCGTTCCACGACGTGCAGGCGATGTTCGACGGCGACGCGGCCGCCGCGATCGGCGAGCAGGCGCGCACGCGCTGGTTCAATGCGTGCGGGCGCCGCATCGCGATCCGCGCGCATCGCCATCTCGATCGCGAGGACGACGTCGATCCCTGGCCGCCCGGCGTACCGGTCGACGTGCGCGACGTGCAACTCGGCATCGCCTATACGGCGCCGCGGCATCGCGACCGCGAACCGGTGTCGCAGGTGCGCGCGCTGGTGGAGGACACGATCCGCGCCGCCCGTCGCCATCTGTACATCGAGAACCAGTATTTCACTGCGGCGGTGGTGCGCGATGCGCTGAGCGCGCGCCTCGCCGACCCGCACGGGCTGGACGTCACGGTCGTCGCGCCGCGCGTGCAGAGCGGCTGGCTGCAGGAAGCGACGATGGGCGTGCTGCGCGCGCGGCTGCACGGCACGCTGAAAGCGGCCGACCGCTTCGACCGCTACCGCTTGCTGTATCCGCACGTCGACGGCCTCGGCGACGGCTGCGTGAACGTCCACAGCAAGCTCGCGATCGTCGACGACGAATGCGTGGTGATCGGCAGCGCGAACCTGAACAACCGCTCGATGGCACTCGACACCGAATGCTGCGTCGCGCTCGTCGCGGCCGGCGAGCCGCGCATCCGCGCGGCGATCGCCGCGCTGCGCGACCGGCTGCTCGCCGAACATCTCGGCACGACGCCCGCGGTCGTCGCCGACGCGTTCGCGCAGCCGGAACGGCCGAATATCGCGCTCGACCGGCTGCGCGCGAAGGACGGACGCACGCTGCGCACGCTGGAGCCGGCCGTGACGCCGCAGCTCGATGCGCTGGTGCCGGTCAGCGCGCGCCTCGACCCCGAGCAGCCGATCGAGCCGGACCGCTTCGTGCGCGAGTTCGTTCCGCAGGAGCAGCATCGATCGCTGACCGCGCGTTTCTTCGTGCTGGGGGCGGCCGTGCTGCTGATCGCGGCGCTCGCGCTCGCGTGGCGCTTCTCGCCGCTCGGCCACGAGCTGAACGTCGCGTCGCTCGCGCGCGCGGCAATGCGCGCCGCGCAACTGCCGGGCGCGCCCGCGCTGCTGCTCGCCGGCTATGTGCTCGCGGCGACGCTGTCGGTGCCGATCACGCTGCTGATCACCGTAACGGGCCTCGTGTTCGGCGCGTGGCCGGGCCTCGCCTATGCGTCGGTCGGCACGATGGCGGCCGCGGCCGCGACCTACGGGATCGGCCGCTGGCTCGGGCGCGACGCGGTGCGACGGCTCGCCGGCTCGCGCGCGAACCGGCTCAGCGAACGCATCGGCCGGCGCGGCGTGGTCGCGATGGCCGTGCTGCGGCTGCTGCCGATCGCGCCGTTCACGATCGTGAACCTGGTGGCCGGCGCGTCGCACATCGGGCTGCGCGACTACCTGATCGGCACCGCGATCGGGATGCTGCCGGGCATCGTGCTGACGGTCACCTTCGCGCACCAGCTGACCGTCGCGTTGAGCCATCCGGATCCCGGCGCGTTCGCATGGCTCACGGCGATCGGCATCGCGCTGGTCGGCCTGTCGGTGCTGCTCGTCCGGGCGCTGCGACGATGGCGCTGAGCACGCAAGCGGCGCCGCCGCCGGGCATCGTCACGTCGGACGCCGCGCCGGCCGGCGCGCCGCGCGGGCACGACCTGCGGATCGCGACGTACAACATCCACGGCGGCTACGGCGCGTGGCCCGCGCGCGCGGTCGAGCGCATCGTCGCGGTGATCCGCGAGCTCGATGCGGACGTGATTGCGTTGCAGGAAGTGCCGCTCGGCGGCACGCGCGCGCCGGACGTGCTCGCGCATCTGCGCGACGCGACCGGCATGCACGCGGCCGCCGGCCCGACCATCGACACGCCGGAGCGCCGCTACGGCAACGCGGTGCTGTCGCGCTGCCCGATCCGCGCGGCGCGCACGCTCGACCTGTCGTTTCATCAGCGCGAGCCGCGCGGCGCGCTCGACGCGGACATCGACTGCAGCGCCGGCCCGATCCGCGTCGTCGCGACCCACCTTGGGCTATCGGCGAACGAGCGCAGCGCGCAGGTGCAGCGGCTGCTCGCCGCGTTCGACACCGGCGCGATGCCGGTGATCCTGATGGGCGACATCAACGAATGGTTCGTGCGCGGCCGCGCGCTGCAGGCACTGACCACGCGGTTCCGCCGCGCGCCCGCGCCGCGTACGTTCCCGACCGCGTGGCCGGTGTTCTCGCTCGACCGCATCTGGATCCATCCGGGCGAGCTGCTGGTCGACGTGGCCGTGCATCGCAGCATGCTCGCGCGCCACGCATCCGATCACTATCCGCTGGTCGCGCAGATGCGCGTGGAACCGGGCGCGGGCACGCCGCTTGCGGGCTGAGCGCATTCCCTCTATGGAGCCTCACGGAGCCTTGCCCATGCGAACCGACGAACTCACCGGAACGGCCCTCGATTACTGGTGCGCACGCGCATTGTGCGCGGACGACGAAGACACGCTGAGCTTCACGGCCGTCGAGCCGCAGGTGATCGTGACCGCCGCATGCGACGCGCTGCGGCGGCTCGACGCGCAGTTCGCGCCGTCGGCGTCGTGGGCCGATGCGGGCGCGGTGCTCGAGCACGCGGTCGAACTGCGCGTGGTGCGGCGCGCGGACGGCGTCGCATGCGACGCGCGCTTCGACGACGGCCCGTCGACCTGCGCGGCCCGCGCGCCGAACCTGCGCGTCGCGCTGCTGCGCGCGTTCGTGCGCGCGCGCTTCGGCGACGAAGTCGACACGCCGCCGGCGTTCGCGCACCGGATGGAGCGCGGCATGCCGGTGCGGCACGACGTCGGCGTGCCGATTCCTTCCACCGACCACGATCCGGCCACGGGCGAAAGCTCGGATATCCGCTCGATCCCGCGCATGTGACGCAGCGCGATGCCGGGCCGCCGCCGCGCAAGGGATGCAGATGTCGTGCCACCCGCATGTAAAAACGACAGCGTGACGCACGCGCCGCCCCGTGCACCCGCTGCCGTGCGCGGCGCGGTGCGCCAAACGGAGCGGGCACGCCGGTTGCGACGCACACCGCCGTCCGCCCTTCGTCACGATCCTCATCCGCACCTCATGAACGTCACATCGCCCTTCGCCCCGCATGTCTACTTCTGCGACGCGCGCCTCGTCGGCCCGCTCGACGCATGGCCCGCCACGTTCGCGCACATCGCGGGAATGGGCTTCGACCACGTGCTGATCGGCAGCTTCTGGGCCGCCAGCGCCGCGGGCTTTCCGCGTCACGTCGCCGATTTCCACCGGCCGGCCGCGGCCTTCGCGACGCGCGCGGGCGCGCTCGAAACCTTCTCGCGGCTCGCGCAGCTTGCGCACGGTCACGGCTTGCGCGTGATGCTCGAAGTCGTGCCGGACCGCATCGCGCGCGTCAACCCGCTGCGCAGCGAGCATCCTGACTGGTACGTCGAGCGCGCGCACGACGACGCCCTGATCGACCCGCGCAGCGCCGCGCACGAGATGGACGTCGCGCACGCGCAGCTCGGCGACGATGCGCCGCACGACGCGCACGACGGGCTCGGCGCGTGGTGGTGCAAACATCTCTTCACGTACGCGGATGCCGGCGCGGCCGGCTTCCTGATCGACGCGCCGCAGCGTCTGCCGCCCGCATGGTGGCCCGCGTGGCGCGCGGCGCTGCGCCGCGCGCGCCACGACGTCGCGGTGCTCGCCGGCGTGCCCGGCCATGCGCGCGACGCGCTCGTGCAGCTGGAGGCGGCCGGCTTCGGCGGCGTGTTCTCGTCGGCGCGCTGGTGGGATCTGCGCGCGCCGTGGTTCGTCGACGAGCACCGGCTGCTGCGCCGCATCGCGTCGCCGATCGCGTGCCCCGACGCGTTCGACGGCCCGCGCATCGCGGAAGACTGGCATGGCGCATCGGACGAGGTGCTGGTGCGCGCGTACCACCGCGCCATGTGGACCGCGGCGGCGCTCGGCACCGGCTGGCTCGTGCCGATGGGCTTCGAGCGCGGCGTCGCGTTGCCGCTGATGACGCGCGACGCGGACGCCGCGCGCTATCGCGCCGCGTTCGACGGCGCGCGCTTCGATCTGTCGGGCGCGCTGGCCGATGCGAACGCGTGGCGCCGCGCGACGCCGCTGGCGGCGCAACGCGGCGAGATCGCGCAACTGAGCGCGCCCGGCGCGACCGCGACCGTACTGCTGCGCGGCAGCGGCCCGTCGCTCGAACACGACGACACGGCGCTCGTCGTCGCGCTGAATCCCGATCTGGACGCGCCCGCACTCGTCGACCCGGCGGCGATCCTGCCCGGCGTGCCGGGCGGCTTCACGCATGTCGCCGCGCCCGGCGGCACGCGCAAGCGCGGCTCGGCCGCGCTCGAGGCGTTCACGCTGGAGCCGGGCGGCTATGCGGTGCTCGACGCCCGGCGCGCCCCGCCCGCGACGACGCGCGCCGACGCGGCCCGCGAGCGCACCGCGCTATCGACGGCGCTCGCGGCCGACCGCATCGCGATCGAGCGCGTCGAGCCGGCCGTCGATGGCGGACGCTTCGCGATCAAGCGCGTGATCGGCGACACGCTGGTTGTACACGCATCGATCTTCACGGACGGCCATGCGCATCTGTCGGCCGTGCTGCAATGGCGCGCCGACGACGAGAACGACTGGCGCGAGGTGCCGTTCATCGCCGAGCCGAACGATCGCTGGCACGCGAGCGTCGTGCTCGACCGGCTCGGCCGTCACGCGTTCCGCGTGGTCGCATGGCGCGACGACTGGGCGTCGCTCGTCACCGACGTCGCGAAGAAGCGCGCAGCCGGCCAGGACGTGATGCTGGAGCTGCGCGAAGCGCAACTGCTGCTCGCGACCGCACTGAAACAGGCCGCGCCGGCCGACCGCCGCGCGATCGCGCAGATGCAGCGGCTCGCCGACGAATTCGGCGACGCGTCGCCCGAAGCGCGGCTCGCGATGCTCGGCGCACCGGCGCTCGCCGACGCATACGCGGCGCTGCGCTACCGGCCGTTCGTCACGCACGACGAGACGGTATACCCGGTCGAGGTCGAGCGCCGCGCCGCGCGCTTCTCGAGCTGGTACGAGATGTTTCCGCGCTCGGCGAGCAACGACGCGCATCGGCACGGCACCTTCGACGACGTGATCGCGCAGCTGCCGCGCATCCGTGACATGGGCTTCGACGTGCTGTATTTCCCGCCGATCCATCCGATCGGCACGACCGCGCGCAAGGGCCGCAACAACACGCTGAGCGCCGGCCCCGACGACGTCGGCAGCCCGTATGCGATCGGCTCGCCCGACGGCGGCCACACGGCCGTGCATCCGCAGCTCGGCACGCTCGAGTCGTTCCGCACGCTGGTCGACGCGGCGCGCGCGCAGGGGCTCGAGATCGCGCTCGATTTCGCGATCCAGTGCTCGCCCGATCATCCGTGGCTCGCCGCGCATCCCGGCTGGTTCGCGTGGCGCCCGGACGGCACGCTGCGCTATGCGGAGAATCCGCCGAAGCGCTATCAGGACATCGTGAACCCCGACTTCTACGCGCCCGATGCGCTGCCCGGCCTGTGGGTCGCGCTGCGCGACGCCGTGCTGTTCTGGGTCGAAGCCGGCGTGCGGATCTTCCGCGTCGACAACCCGCACACCAAGCCGTTGCCGTTCTGGGCGTGGATGATCGCGGACGTGCGCGGCAAGCATCCGGACGTCGTGTTCCTGTCGGAGGCGTTCACGCGCCCCGGGATGATGTACCGGCTCGCGAAGGTCGGCTTCTCGCAGTCGTACACGTACTTCACGTGGCGCGAGACGAAGCACGAGTTCATCGAGTATCTGACCGAGCTGACGGCCGGCCCGCCGCGCGAATTCTTCCGGCCGAACTTCTTCGTCAATACGCCCGACATCAATCCGCGCCACCTGCAGAACGCGCCGCGCTCGCAGTTCGTGATCCGCGCGGCGCTCGCGGCGACGCTCGCCGGCTCGTGGGGCATGTATTCGGGCTTCGAGATCGGCGAGTCCGCGCCGCTGCCCGACAGCGAGGAATATGCGGACGCCGAGAAATACGAGCTGCGCGCGCGCGACTGGAGCAAGGCCGCGCATATCGGCGGCGAAGTCGCGCGGCTGAACCGCGCGCGGCGCGACCATCCGGCGCTGCAGACCCATCTCGGCCTCACGTTCGTCCCGGCGGACAACGATCAAGTGCTCGCGTTCGTGAAGGCGACACCGGCCCACGACAGCGTCGTGGTGGTGGCGATCAGCCTCGACCCGTGGCATCCGCAGGCCACCGACTTCACGCTGGACGCGTCGCTGTGGCGCGGCTTCGGGCTGGTCGACGGCGAGCCGCTCGACGCGCTCGAACAGGACGCCGCCCATGCCGAGACCTGGCGCGGCCATCGTCAATACGTATCGCTCGACCCGCACGTGCGGCCGTACGCGATCTGGCGGCTCGCGCCGTCGCCCGGCGCCGCGCGAGCGGCGGCGCCCGAGCCGGGCGAGGCCCGGCGCCTTTCGGGAGCACACGGATGATGAAACGCGAAGATTCCCTCGACGACGTGCGCCGCGCGCAGTTCGCGTCCGTCGCACCGGCCGGCACCGCGCGCGCGCGCCGCGCGCGGCGCCGCGAGCCCGCGCTGAGCACGGACGATCCGCTCTGGTACAAGGACGCGATCATCTATCAGGTGCACGTGAAGTCGTTCTACGACTCCAACAACGACGGGATCGGCGACTTCCCCGGCCTGATCATGAAGCTCGACTACATCGCCGAGCTGGGCGTCGACACGATCTGGCTGCTGCCGTTCTATCCGTCGCCGCGCCGCGACGACGGCTACGACATCGCCGACTATCGCGGCGTGCATCCGGACTACGGCACGCTCGCCGACGTGCGCCGCTTCATCCGCGAGGCGCATGCGCGCGGCATCCGCGTGATCGCCGAGCTGGTGATCAACCACACGTCCGACCAGCACCCGTGGTTCCAGCGCGCGCGGCGCGCCAAGCCCGGCTCGACGCATCGCGACTACTACGTGTGGTCCGACACCGACACGAAGTACGCGGGCACGCGCATCATCTTCCTCGATACGGAAACCTCGAACTGGACCCACGATCCGGTCGCCGGCCAGTACTACTGGCACCGCTTCTACTCGCACCAGCCGGACCTGAACTTCGACAACCCGGCCGTCGTGCGCGAGGTGATCCAGGTGATGCGCTTCTGGCTCGACCTCGGCATCGACGGGCTGCGGCTCGACGCGGTGCCGTATCTGGTCGAGCGCGAAGGCACCAACAACGAGAACCTGCCCGAGACGCACGCGATCCTGAAGCGGATCCGCGCGACGATCGACGCCGAGTATCCGAACCGCATGCTGCTCGCGGAAGCGAACCAGTGGCCGGAAGACGTGCAGGAGTATTTCGGCAACGAGGACGAATGCCACATGGCGTTCCACTTCCCGCTGATGCCGCGCATCTACATGTCGATCGCGAGCGAGGACCGCTTCCCGATCCTCGACATCATGCGGCAGACGCCGGCGCTCGCGCCGAGCAACCAGTGGGCCGTGTTCCTGCGCAATCACGACGAGCTGACGCTCGAGATGGTGACCGACTCCGAGCGCGACCTGCTGTGGCAGACCTACGCGAGCGACCGGCGCGCGCGGCTGAATCTCGGCATTCGCCGCCGCCTCGCGCCGCTGATGGAGCGCGACCGGCGCCGCATCGAGCTGATCAACTCGCTGCTGCTGTCGATGCCCGGCACGCCGGTGATCTACTACGGCGACGAGCTCGGGATGGGCGACAACATCCACCTCGGCGACCGCGACGGCGTGCGCACGCCGATGCAATGGTCGTCGGACCGCAACGGCGGCTTCTCGCGCGCCGATCCGGAATTGCTGGTGCTGCCGCCCGTGATGGGCTCGCTGTACGGCTATGACGCGATCAACGTCGAGGCGCAGACGCGCGACCCGCACTCGCTGCTGAACTGGACCCGCCGCATTCTCGCGACGCGCCGCGCGACCCAGGTGTTCGGCCGCGGCACGATCCGCTTCCTGCGCCCCGAGAACCGCAAGGTGCTCGCCTACCTGCGCGAGCTGGACGGCCACGAGCCGGTGCTGTGCGTCGCGAACCTATCGCGCGCGTCGCAGGCGGTCGAGCTCGATCTGTCCGAATTCGCGGGCCGCGTGCCGATCGAGATGACGTCGGACTCGCCGTTCCCGCCGATCGGGCAGCTCACCTACCTGCTGACGTTTCCGCCGTACGGCTTCCTGTGGTTCGTGCTGTCCGAGCACGGCCGCGAGCCGTCGTGGCGGCAGCCGCAGGCCGAGCCGCTGCCCGAATACGTGACGATCGTGATGCGGCGCGGCGAGCAGCGGCCCGACGTCGGCCAGCTGCATACGCTCGCGCACGACGCGCTGTCGTCGTGGCTCACGCGGCGCCGCTGGTTCGCGTCGAAGGACCGCAAGATCGGCGACGCGCGGCTGAACGTCGTCACGCCGATGCCTGACGAGCCGTTCCAGTACGCGGAGGCATGGGTGACGACCCACGGCGGCGACGTCGAACGCTACGTGGTGCCGCTCGCGGCCGCATGGGGCGGCGAAACGTCGAACCCGCTGTTCGCGCAGCTCGCGCTCGCGCGCGTGCGGCGCGGCCACACGGTCGGCTATCTGACCGACGCGTTCGCGCTGCCGGCCTTCGGGCGCGGGATGTTGCGGATGCTGCGCGACGGCGCGACCGTGCCGACTTCCGACGGCGGCCGCCTCGAGTTCCTGCCCGAGCAGGCGCTCGCCGCGCTCGATCCCGGCGACGATGCCGAAGTGCGCTGGCTCGCCGCCGAGCAGAGCAACAGCTCGCTCGTGATCGGCGATGCGATCGTGCTGAAGCTGGTGCGCAAGGTCGCGCACGGCGTGCATCCGGAGGCGGAGATGAGCCGTTACCTGACGCGGATCGGCTATGCGAACACCGCGACGCTCGCCGGCGAGGTCGTGCACGTCGATCCCGACGGCACGCCGCACACGGTCGCGATCCTGCAACGCTACGTCGACAACCAGGGCGACGCGTGGACGCGCTCGTTCGACTTCCTCAAGCGCGCGATCGACGAGCTGGCGCTGCCGGCCGTCGGCGACGGCGAGCCCGCGGAGCGCGACGGCGAGCCCGATGCGCTGCTCGGCTACGCGGCGTTCGCGGGCGTCGTCGGCACGCGGCTCGGCGAGTTGCACGTCGCGCTCGCGCAGCCGTCGGACGACGCCGCGTTCGCGCCGGAGCGCGCGACGCCCGAGCACGTCGACGGCTGGTGCGTCGACGCGATTGCCTCGTTCGGCCATGCGCTCGACGTGCTGGCCACGCGGCTCGACGCGCTCGACCCGAGCGCCCGCGACGCGGCCGAGACGCTGCTCGCGTCGCGCGACGCGGCCGTGCAGGCGCTCGGCGCGCTGGTGCCGCGCACGCTCGACGCGGTCTGCACGCGCATCCACGGCGACTTCCATCTCGGCCAGGTGCTCGACGTGCAGGGCGACGCGCTGCTGATCGATTTCGAAGGCGAGCCGGCGCGCGCGCTCGAGCGCCGCCGCGCGAAGTCGCATCCGCTGCGCGACGTCGCCGGCTTGCTGCGTTCGCTGTCGTACGTGAGCGCGACCGCGCAGTTCGCGATCGAGAAGGTGCCGCCGCAGGCGGCCGGCCGCAAGCGCGCGTTGTTCGACCGCTTCGGGCAGGCAGCCGCGGACCGCTTCGTCGAGTGCTATCGCGCGGCGGCCGAGCATGCGCCGGAACGCTTCGTCGATCCGCGCTACGCCGATCGCCTGCTCGCGCTGTTCCTGATCGACAAGGCGTCGTACGAGCTCTGCTATGAAGCCGCGAACCGCCCCGACTGGCTCGGCGTGCCGGTCGGCGGGCTCGCCGCGCTCGTCGAACGCCTGCTGGACGCGCACGCCGCGTCCGACCACGGAGGCACGCGATGACCGACACGCTGTTCGACCGCCGCGATATCGACGCCCTGCTCGGCGGCCGCCATCCCGATCCGTTCGCGTGCCTCGGCCCGCACGGCGAGGCCGGGCGCACGGTGGTGCGCGCGCTGCTGCCCGGCGCGCTGCGCGTGCGCGCCGTGACGCCCGGCGGCGACGAGCTCGGCGCGCTCGCGTGCGTCGACGAGGCCGGCTGCTTCGCCGGCACGATCACGCACGACGGCCGCTACCGGCTCGCGATCGACTGGCCCGACGCGCAGCAGGTGACCGACGACGCCTATGCGTTCGGCACGCTGCTGGACGACGCCGCGCTCGCACGCTTCGCGGCCGGCGACCCGGCCGCCGTGCTCGACTGCCTCGGCGCGACGCCCATTCGCGTGGACGGCGTCGACGGCGTGCGCTTCGCGGTATGGGCGCCGAACGCGCAGCGCGTGTCGGTGGTCGGCAACTTCAACAGCTGGGACGGTCGCCGCCATCCGATGCGATTGCGGCGCCCGTGGGGCGTGTGGGAGCTGTTCGTGCCCGGCATCGGCCCGGGCGAGCACTACAAGTACGAGCTGTGCGCAGCCGATGGCAGCCTGCTGCCGCACAAGGCCGACCCGTGCGCGCGCGCGACCGAGGCGCCGCCACGCACCGCGTCGGTGGTCGCCGATACGGCCGCACTCGACGGCTTCGGATGGCACGACGCGGGCTGGATCGACGCGCGGCCCGACGCCGGGCGGCGGTTCCGGGTGCCGTGGTCGATCTACGAGGTGCATGCGGAGTCGTGGCAGCGCGTGCCCGAGGAGATGGACCGCAGCGCGACGTGGGACGAGCTCGCGGAGCGGCTGATTCCGTACGTGAAGGGCATGGGCTTCACGCACGTCGAATTCATGCCGATCTCCGAATACCCGTTCGGCGGCTCGTGGGGCTATCAGCCGCTCGCGCAGTTCGCGCCTTCCGCGCGCTTCGGGCCGGTCGACGGCTTCGCGCGCTTCGTCGACCGCGCGCATGCGGCCGGCATCGGCGTGATCGTCGACTGGGTGCCCGCGCATTTTCCGAACGACGCGCACGGGCTCGCGCAGTTCGACGGCAGCGCGCTGTACGAGCACGCCGATCCGCGCGAAGGCATGCATCCGGACTGGAACACCTGCGTGTTCAACCTCGGGCGCAACGAGGTCAGCGCGTTCCTGATCGCGTCGGCGCTCGCGTGGGCGCGCCGCTATCACGTCGACGGGATCCGCGTCGACGCGGTCGCGTCGATGCTGTACCGCGACTATTCGCGCAAGGAAGGCGAATGGGTGCCGAACGTGTACGGCGGGCGCGAGAACCTCGAATCGGTCGCGTTCCTGCGCACGCTCAACGACGCGCTGCACGGCGCGGCCGCGCCGGCGGGCGTCGTCACGATCGCCGAGGAGTCGACCGCGTGGCCGGGCGTGACCGCGCCGACCGGCGACGGCGGGCTCGGCTTCGACTTCAAATGGAACATGGGCTGGATGCACGACACGCTCGCGTATCTGCACGAAGACCCGATCCATCGCCGCTATCACCACGACCGGATGACGTTCGGGCTCGTCTATGCCTTCTCCGAGCGCTTCGTGCTGCCGCTGTCGCACGACGAGGTCGTGCACGGCAAGGGCTCGCTCGCCGCGAAAATGCCCGGCGACGCGTGGCAGCGGCTCGCGACGCTGCGCGCGTACTTCGGCTTCATGTGGGCGCATCCGGGCAAGAAGCTGCTGTTCATGGGCAGCGAGTTCGCGCAGTGGTCGGAGTTCGCGCACGACGGGACGCCGCACTGGGATCTGCTCGACGCGCCCGCGCACCGCGGCGTGCAGCGGCTCGTGCGCGACCTGAACCGCGCGTACGCGTCCGAGCCGGCGCTGCATGCGCTCGACTGCGATGCGGCCGGCTTCACGTGGCTGATCGGCGACGATCGCGACAACAGCGTGCTCGCGTTCGCGCGCCGCGACGACAGCGGCCGCGTAGTGGTTGCGATCTGCAACTTCACGCCGGTGCCGCGCAGCGGCTATCGCGTCGGCTTGCCCGCGCCCGGACAGTGGCGCGAACTGATGAACACCGACGCGGCCGTGTACGGCGGCTCCAACGCCGGCAACGACGGCGCCGTGTGGGCGCAGGACGTGCCCGCGCACGGCCAGCCGTGGTCGGCGACGTTGCGCCTGCCGCCGCTCGCGACGCTGTGGCTGGCCCCCGCATGACCCACCACGCTTTCAACAGGGAGACGCTACCCATGCCGTCTGCACTGCCTGCCCGCCTCGAACCCGGCCGCTGCTATCCGCTCGGCGCGACCTGGGATGGGCTCGGCACCAACTTCGCGGTGTTTTCCGCGCATGCGCATCGCATCCAGCTGTGCGTGTTCGATCCGACCGGCCGCAAGGAACTCGCGCGGCTCGACCTGCCCGAATGCACCGACGAGGTGTGGCACGGCTATCTGCCGAACGCGCATCCGGGCACCGTGTACGGCTTTCGCGCGGACGGGCCGTATCAGCCGCAGCAGGGCCATCGCTTCAATCCGACCAAGCTGCTGCTGGACCCGTACGCGCGCAAGCTGGTCGGTCATTTCCGCTGGTCCGACGCGCTGTTCGGCTACCGCGTGCATTCGAACCGCTCCGACCTGTCGATGGATCGCCGCGACTCGGCGCCCGCGATGCCGAAGGCGGTGGTCGTCGACGAGGCGTTCGACTGGAGCACCGACCGGCGCCCGGACGTGCCGTGGCGCAATACCGTGATCTACGAAACCCACGTGCGCGGCGCGTCGATGCGGCGCGCCGGCTTGCGCGCGCCGGAGCGCGGCACGTTCGCCTCGCTCGCGCATCCGGCGTTCGTCGATCACCTGCTGTCGATCGGCGTGACGACCGTCGAGCTGCTGCCCGTGCATGCGTTCCTCCAGCAGCGCGCGCTTGTGAACCGCGGGCTGCGCAACTACTGGGGCTACGACACGGCCGCGTTCTTCGCGCCGGAGCCGTCGTACCTGTCGACGCGGCGGCTCGACGAAATGCGCATCGCGATCCGCCAGCTGCATGCGGCCGGCATCGAGGTCGTGCTCGACGTCGTCTACAACCACACCTGCGAAGGCAACGAGCTCGGCCCGACGCTGTCGTGGCGCGGCCTCGACAACGCCAGCTACTACCGGCTGCGGCAGGACGATCCGCGTTATCACGTCGACGAGACCGGCTGCGGCAATACGCTGAACATGTCGCATCCGCGCGTCGTACAGATGGTGATGGATTCGCTGCGCTACTGGGCGACCGCGTTCAACGTCGACGGCTTCCGCTTCGATCTCGGCGTGACGCTCGGCCGCGAGGATCACGGCTTCGAGCCCGGCTCCGGATTTTTCGACGCGTTGCAGCAGGACCCGATCCTCGCGCAGCGCAAGCTGATCACCGAGCCGTGGGATCTCGGCCCCGGCGGCTATCAGCTCGGCCGCCATCCGCCCGGCTTCGCCGAATGGAACGACCGCTTTCGCGACACGGTGCGGCGCTTCTGGCGCGGCGACGCCGGCCAGCGCCCGGAGCTGGCGGCGCGGCTCGCCGGGTCGGCCGATCTGTTCAATCATCAGCGGCGCCGCACCTGGGCGTCGGTCAACTTCGTCACCGCGCACGACGGCTTCACGCTCGCCGATCTCGTGTCGTACGAGCACAAGCACAACGACGCGAACGGCGAGGACAACCGCGACGGCCGCGACGACAACTGCAGCGCGAACTGGGGCGCCGAAGGGCCGACGGACGATCCGGCGATCCGCGACCTGCGCGCGCGCGTCGCGCGCTCGATGCTCGCGACGCTGTTCACCGCGCTCGGCACGCCGATGCTCGTGGCCGGCGACGAATTCGGCCGCACCCAGCACGGCAACAACAACGCGTATTGCCAGGACAACGAGCTGTCGTGGCTCGACTGGGAACTCGCGCACGGCGACGAAGGCACGCAGATGATCCGCTTCGTGTCGCGGCTCGCGGCGATGCGGCGCATGTATCCGGTGATGTCCGCGCCGCACTATCCGTCGGGCGATCGCGACGGCGCGCCCGGCATGCGCGAGATCGAATGGTTCGACGAGCGCGGCGAGGTGCTGAGCGTGCCCGCGTGGGAAGACGGCGAGCGCCGCGCGCTGACGATGCGGCGCGTCGGCACCGGCCGCACCGGCCGCACCGAGGCGCTGCTCGTGATGCTCAATGCGTCGGCCGACACGATCACGTTCCAGCAGCCGGCGCCCGCGCTCGAATACCGCGTGCTGCTCGATACCGCGACGCCCGACGCCGGCCCGCGCTCGTGGCCCGACAGCGGCGTCGAGGTCGCCGCGCACGCGGCCGTGATCGCGGTGGCGGCCGTGCCGCCCGACCTGTCCACCAAGGAGCCGTCATGACGTCACGTTCCGACCTTCCGCCCGGCACGCACGCGTATGCGTCGTCGTTCGGCGCGACCTGCGTCGACGCCGGACACACGCGCTTCCGGCTATGGGCGCCGGCGAGCCGCAGCGCCGCGCTCGAGCTGCAGGGCGATTTCGAGGGCAAGCGCCCGGGCGAACAGCGCATCGACATGCAGCCAGTCGGCGACGGCTGGTTCGAGGTGGTCGCCGCGTGCGGCGCCGGTGCGCTGTACCGCTACGTGCTCGACGACGGTTTCGCGGTGCCGGACCCGGCGTCGCGCTTCCAGCCGTACGACGTGCACGGCCCGAGCCAGGTCGTCGATCCGGCCGCGTACCGCTGGCGCAACGACGCATGGCGCGGCCGGCCGTGGCACGAAACGGTGCTGTACGAGCTGCACGTCGGCGCGTGCGGCGGCTACGCGAACGTCGAGCGGCGGCTGCCGGCGCTGGCCGCGCTCGGCGTGACGGCGATCGAGCTGATGCCCATCAACGCGTTCCCCGGCGCGCGCAACTGGGGCTACGACGGCGTGCTGCCGTTCGCGCCCGATGCGTCGTACGGCCGGCCCGAGGAACTGAAGGCGCTGATCGATGCCGCGCACGGGCTCGGCCTGCAGGTGTTGCTCGACGTCGTCTACAACCACTTCGGCCCGGACGGGAATTTCCTGCCGCGCTACGCACCGGAATTCTTCCGCGCGGACCGCAAGACCGCGTGGGGGCCGGCCATCGACTTCTCGCGCGCGCAGCCGAGCACGTTCTTCATCGACAACGCGCTGTACTGGCTCGACGAGTATCGCTTCGACGGGCTGCGGATCGACGCCGCGCATGCGATCGACGACGACGCGTGGCTGCGCGAGCTGGCGCGCCGCGTGCGCGCCCATGTCGGCGACGCGCGCCACGTGCATCTGGTGCTGGAGAACGAGCGCAACACTGCGAGCCTGCTGGGGCCGGACGGCTTCGACGCGCAGTGGAACGACGATTTCCACAACAGCGCGCACGTGCTGCTGACCGGCGAGCGCGACGGCTACTACCGCGCGTACGCCGACGCGCCGCTGCGCCGGCTCGCGCGCACGCTCGGCGAAGGCTTCGCGTATCAGGGCGAGCCGTCGCCGCTGCACGACGACGCGCCGCGCGGCGAATCGAGCGCGCATCTCGCGCCGACGAGCTTCGTCGCGTTTTTGCAGAACCACGATCAGGTGGGCAACCGCGCGTTCGGCGAACGGCTGCGCGCGCTCGCCAACGACGACGCAGTGCGCGCGGCGACCGCGCTGCTGCTGCTCGCGCCGCAGGTGCCGCTGCTGTTCATGGGCGAGGAAGACGGCAGCACGCAGCCGTTCCAGTTCTTCACCGACTATCGCGGCGAGCTCGCCGATGCGGTGCGCGACGGCCGCCGCCGCGAGTTCGCCGCGTTCCCGGCTTTTGCAGACCCCGCGCATCGCGACGCGATTCCCGATCCGAACGACCTCGGGACGTTCGTGCGGTCGTCGCCGGCGCACGCGCACGAGAACGCGCATCAGGATGCCGATACGTGGCGGCGGTTCTACCGCAGCGCGCTGACGGTGCGGGCGGCGCTGGTGACGCCGCATTTGCCGGGAGCGCGGGCGGTGGGGGTCGAGTTGTTGGGGGCGCATGTGGAG